>JAGLQD010000078.1 GCA_023136985.1 Candidatus Sabulitectum sp.
AACCCCAGAGCGAATCTCCATGGCTGTCCGGGGGAATTGCAGCAGCTCTTTTTCCTCAAAATCATCTTGTTATTTCAGTCAATCCGGCGTCGGTGGGGGTTCTTTCAGGACCTGCGGTCTCTATTTCAGCTTCAAGGCCTTTCGGCTTCAGAGACCTTGACAGAACAGCAATTGCCGGTGGCAGCTCCACAGATAAATTTGCTTTTGCAGGGCTTGTAAGTTATTCCGGAAGAGGCGGGTATGGCGAAGCTACAGCAACAGTTGCTGCAGCTTCGGCTCTTCGTATGGGAATAGTTGCAGGCAGCTCCGTATCCATTCATCAGATACAGATAGAAGGTTTTGGCAGCGGTACCGCAGTGTCTACTGATCTTGGATTGATAGCAAGACCGTTCAAGGGGTTCTTTCTGGGTGGATCTGTAAGAGGTCTCTACAGTTCCTCTCTTACGGAAACAGGAATGGGGGCTGTTCCCCGTACAGTTTCAGGTGCATTGGGAGTATGCCCAGTCGAAGGGGTTCTTGTTGCCGCAGGAGCTGCGATTCACCAGTATGCGGGAAAAGAGTATTCTGTGGTAACACTTGTAGAGCCACTTACCGGAGTATCTCTCTCCTTTTCTCTTCAGACGCCACCTGTACGGATGGGAATGGGGCTTCATGTTTCCCTCTCTGCAGTTTCAATGCAGTACGGATACTCTACCCACCCCGAGCTGGCCAGCGGTCACTCAGTTGCTCTGTCATATGGCTCGGGGTCTTTTCACCCGGAGCCTCTTCAGGCGGCAGAAGAGCAGAACCTGTCGGAACCTGTAAGTTTCCCCATAAACATCAACACTGCCACCGAGGAAGAACTGGTAAACATTCCAGGTATTGGCCCTTCCAGGGCATCCACCATCCGGAACTACATCGATACATTCGGTACTTTTCACTCAGTTGATCAATTGATAGAGGTTCCGGGAATAGGGGCCACTACCCTTGAGAATCTCAGGGCTTATCTTACCGTATAATGATAGAACTATTTGCAATACTAAGCCTTGTTGCTGCCTCCGGAGACTTCAGAGTCAGAGCCGGGCAGAGCTGGCCTGATCCGGCTGGAATCACCTCCAGCCTCTGGCAGGGCGGTTCCATTTCCTTTTATGAGAGGCTGCGCTTCGATCTGGGGGCATGGTCAACGGTTCTTCTTACAGAGAAAGATCCCGGGGAAGAGTGGGGAGATCTCATAACAGGAGGCGTCAGTTATTCTGATCCCGGATCTATAAAGGTTGCTGCAGGAGGTCTGCGTGTGCAGTTTGCCCATGGGCTTATTCTTTCTCACCCAGGACCGTGGTCCGGAGGCGATCCGCTGAATCTTTCAAAGACCCCAAGCTGGAGGATGCGCATGGAACTTTCTGAAAGCCCGGGAGCCAACGATGCTCAACCTCTTACCGGTGCCTTGGCTGAATACAGTTTTGGCAGTGTTACCGTTTCCACAGTTCTGGGATGGTCCCTGATAGACCCGGGTTCGTCAGGGCTTCACAGAACTGAAAGCGAGATAGTAAGCAAACATTCAGTTGAAGAGAAACTCGCGGTTGTCAGGGCTGGATCGGGTCCTGCGGGAGTTTCTTTTGCCTTTGTATCCCGGAATAATGAAGAAGACTCCACTGAGGAATCCTTCTCGGCTGTGGGAGCTGATTTTCTCTTCGAGAGTGAAGACGGCCTGCTTACCGGCGAAGTTACTGCAGATCTTGATTCTACTTTCAATTTTTTGCTGTCAGGCAGCAGGGGGCTCTCTGATTTCCGCCATGCCCTGACCATGAGCAGGTATACAGGCAGCAGGCCTCGAAGTGCAGGAAGCTTTGGAACAGACCACCTTTTCGGCGCCGGGTACGGATTAAGATGGAAACCTCAGCAAGGGCTTACTCTGGACGCAGGGGCTCTTGTGCTGGATAAGGAAGAAGAAGATTCCTATAAATTCGGTCTTCAGTTCACAGAGAGACCCGGCAGCAGAACGAACCTCACCCAGAGATTAAAGCTGGCAGTAACGGAAGATGAAAGAACATACAGAGCTCAGGTCACCGCATCATGGAGCCCCTACTCCGATCTTACTTTAAGCCTTAAACTGCCTGCAACCTGGTTTTATAGTGACAGCGACCCAGACGAGAACGGCACAGGTGTCGAGGTTCGATTGAAGCACAGCCCGATGTCCAGCCTGGATATCACAGTTTCGGCTGCAGCAGGCAGTACAGACGGCTGGAACAGCAGAGTTTACGCGTACTCTCTTTCATTTCCCGGGGAATTCGGTTCAAGGGCATTGTATAATTCATCGATACTTCTTCAGGGAGCAGTTTCTCTACATATTTCCGAGAATGCGATCTGCCGGGTAAAAGGAGCCTGGTACTCAATGGAAGGCGCAGAATATCTTGGCAGCGGCAGCAGTGAAACAGAAGGTCCTTCCAGAACATCTGCAGGAATGCAGATCGACTGGAATTTCTGAAAAAGGAGATCGTGAAAAATGAGACCATCATGGGATCAGTATTTCCTCAAGCTGGCCATGCTTGCCAGCGAAAGAGCTACCTGTCCAAGAATGCACTGCGGTTGTGTTCTTGTTAAACACAAGCATGTACTGGCCACAGGCTATAACGGATCTCTTCCAGGCCTTCCGCATTGTGATGATATCGGGTGTCTGATCGTGGATGATCACTGTATCCGCACCAATCACGCAGAGATGAATGCTCTTATGCAGGCTGCGAAGAACGGTGTTTCCATCAATCAGGGAACTGCCTATGTAACCAACATGCCGTGTACCACATGCGCAAAGGCACTGATCGGGGCTGGAATAAAAAGAGTGGTTGTATTCAGTGACTACCATTCCACCCATGCAGAGAAGTTTTTTAAAGACGCTGATGTACGGCTGGACAGGCAGACCATGCCGTCAAAAGAGATCGAATACGATCTTGAAGATTACTCCAGTGCAAAGAAGTTTACAGATAAAAATGGAAATTAACAGCAAGGGAATGTTGCGGTGACGAAACATGTATTTGGCCCTGTCCCCTCCAGAAGGCTGGGTATTTCTCTCGGGGTAGATTTGATACCCCGCAAAGTTTGTTCTTTTGATTGTGTTTACTGTGAATGCGGGGCCACAACAAAACTTACTGTGGAGAGAAAAGAATATGTTCTGCAGAAGCAGATAGAGACAGAACTTGTTTCGTATTTTAAGAATAATCCAGATCCAGAGTACATTACCCTTTCCGGTTCTGGAGAGCCTACTTTGAACCTTCATTTTGGACAGGTGATCCGGTTTCTCAAACGCAACTGGTCTCATCTTCCCGTGGCAGTTTTAACAAATGGCAGTTTGTTGAGCGACCCTGTGGTCAGGAAAGAGCTTATGGAAGCAGATTTGATATTGCCGTCTCTTGATACTGCATCACAGGAGGTATTCTTCAGAATAAACAGACCTGTAGAGAGTATCAAGATCGGCGACTATATACAGGGCCTGATCGATTTCCGGAAAGAGTACCGGAAAAAAATATGGCTGGAGGTATTGATTCTTCCGGGCTTCAACGATTCAAAAAAAGAACTGGATCTGCTGAAGGATGCTTTCCAGAGAATTAAACCGGACAAGATACAGATAAACAGCCTTGACAGACCCGGGCGGGTTGAGGGGCTGCGCGGGGCGTCTCACAATGAGCTGCTTCAGATAAAAAAATACTGGAACCTGGAAAACGCAGAGATTATCCCTGCTGCACTGCAGCGGAAACAATTATCGTCTTACAGTCCCAATATTGAAGAAACCATTCTGGGTACCATTCAAAGACGACCTTGTACTGTTCAGGATTTGAGTACCGTACTGGGTATACATGTTAATGAGGTTAACAAGTACCTTGCTGTATTGGAAGGCAGGAAGATCATTAGAAGCATCCGGGAAACCAGAGGCTTATTCTATGCCATGAAAGAACAGACTGAAGAGTAATAGTGTCGGGGTGTGCCGTTAATTTACAAAGGCTTTAATGAATGCCCAGGTGTTCTGGCCGAACCCGTTTGAGAAAACACTGTTCTGCTTGCCAGGGGTTCCCAGATCGCCATCTCCGTATTCACTTATGCTGTGTTTCCAGCTTTCACGGTCCGCTGCAGCCCATCCTGGATTAAGCCTTTCCAGAGATGTTCCCGGCTCAATATCCCATCCACTGTCCCAGCTGAAGAATTCCTGGGAGTCTGAATAGTTACCGGCTAAGATCAGGCTTCCAGACAGGGCAAGAGAGAAAGACCCCCACACCGCATCCGGATTGTAGCCTCCGTTCTCACCTGTCATGCTGCTGGCTCCAACCACAAAGTAACCATCCGGTGGAATTACATGAGATGAAAAATTAATCACATCATTGTTCTGATTTGTTATGGTCCACTCTGAAAGATTAACCCAGTCGCTGCTGTTGTTGAACAGTTCTATCCACTGACCCATCTCTGTTGATGATGAAGCCAGGGGATCGATCATTATTTCGTTTATAACCAGACCGCCGCCATCGGTGTCTGTGCCCAGTGGCGCAACTCCGGATGACAGTATAACTACCACAAGAATCGTTAACATGTACCTCTCCTTTCCCCTTATACAACATTAGGATAGAACAGTAGCGCTGTCAGGTCAAGTGGGGGGGAAAAATGGAGCGGTTGCCATATCTCAGGCAACCGCAGGGGCGTTTGATTCAGCTGTTCTGATAGGCTGCCAGATCAAGATAGCCATGACCGCTGAGGTTAAAGAGGATCACCTTTTTTTCTCCTGATTCTTTGGCCTCCACAGCAGAGTCAATGGCAGCTGCAATGGCATGGGTAGACTCCGGTGCAGGAAGAATGCCTTCGATCTGTGTAAACATTTTCCCGTGATTCAGCACTATTTCCTGAGTGTACGCAACGGGGTTTACAATACCAAGTTTTACAAGATGGCTCACCAGGGGCGCCATGCCGTGGTACCGGAGACCTCCTGCGTGTATCGGAGGAGGAACAAAACCAGCCCCCAGTGTATACATCATGTACTTGGGTGTAAGACCTGAAGCATCGCCGAAATCGTATTTCAGCTTTCCCTCGGTAAGGGTTGGGCAGACCGTGGGTTCCACTGCGGTAAAGCTGATATGATCACCGCCTGTAAGCATTCTTTCTATGAATGGAAAAGCAATTCCAGCAAAATTAGACCCGCCTCCTACGCAGCCTATGATCTCTGTTGGATATTCTCCCATCTCCTCCATCTGCATGATACACTCCTGGCCGATTATGGACTGATGCAGACACACTGCGTCTGTGACGCTGCCAAGGCTGTAGCATGAATTCTTCCGTGTAAGAACAACTTCTACAGCCTCACTGATGGCAATACCCAGGCTTCCAGGATGATCCGGGTCCTTCTCAAGAAAACTTCGCCCTGATTCTGTCAGTTCACTGGGGCTGGCGCAGACATTACCACCGTGCATGTTGATAAATACTTTTCGCAGAGGTTTCTGCAGAAAACTTGCCCTGACCATGAAAACATCCAGATCCAGAGCGAATCTGCTGCATGCCTGGGCAAGTGCGCTTCCCCACTGACCGGCGCCTGTCTCAGTTGTTATCCTGGCTATCCCGTCACTGGCTGCAAAGTACGCCTGAGGCAGGGCGGTATTGCTCTTGTGGCTTCCTGCGGGATTTGTTCCCTCGTACTTGTAGTAGATGTGTGCCGGTGTATCCAGAGCCCGTTCAAGTTCTGTGGCTCGGATCAGAGGAGACGGGCGGTAGACCCTGTAAGCATCCAGAACTTCCTCTGGAATGGGAACCCTTGGTTCCATTGTTGTTTCATGATCGATCAATCCTGACGGGAACAGTGCTGAAAGAACTTCCGGCCCCACTGGAGCTCCGTCCGGCCCAACTGGTGGTGGAGGAAGAGAGGGAAGAAAAGGCTTGATGTTCGTGTATTCTTTAGGCAGGAAATTGCTGCCTCTCGAAGAAAATCTTCGCATGATATACTCCTATGATGTTACTATAAGGTAATTTACAAAAACTGAGATGTATAGAACTTCTGAGTATTAGTTATGGACGGAGAAACCCGCCCACCAGCGCCATGCGAATGTGCTGATAAGAACTGAACAATTCGAAAGGAATAGATAGCTTTGCATCCGGGTAAGATGCACAGGATATAGGAAATGTCAACTGCTGCGGGAAAGGTCTTGAACCTCCGGCAATCCTGTCATTCTCCAGCTCCAGTTGCCGGAGGCACTTGATGGCGTGTTCATTCTTGCTGAAGAATCGAGTTCCAGAATGTCCTGCATGGGGATAACTGCCAGCTCCGAAGAAGAGGACAGAGCAATTTGAATCACTGAATTAACAGAGCTGAAACCCAGTTCTCTGCCGGTTGAACCGATCCATCCGGCGGTTGTGTCATTGTCATGAGTACCGGTGTAGATCACGCTTGCAGGTTCGATGCTGTCAATGGAAAATCCAGGATCCTGAAGAGCGAAGTGAAGAACTATCATGCCGGGAAAACCACATTCTTTTCTAAGGTCATGTACAGACTGAGTGATAAGCCCCAGGTCTTCCGCAACAACAGGGAGTGTGCCAAGTTCTTTTTCCATGGCTGTGAACAGATCAATTCCCGGACCGTTGACCCATTTCCCATTTACTGCTGTTTTTTCCCCGGCAGAGATCTCCCAGTACTGGGAGAATCCTCTGAAGTGATCAATGCGCACAGCGTCATGAAGCTGTATGGTGGATCCTATTCGCCTTGTCCACCAGCGGAAACCTGACCGGGCACAGGCATCCCAGTCGTACACAGGGTTTCCCCAGAGCTGGCCGGTCTGGCTGAAATAGTCCGGAGGAACACCGGCAACCGCAGAAGGTGATCCATTCTCATCAAGTTTGAAAAGTTCTCTGTTGAAAAACACATCGCATGAGTCGTGAGCAGCGTATATGGGAATATCTCCCAGTATTCTGATTCCCAGTGAATTGCAGTATTTCTTAAGGTTCATCCACTGCAGGTGAAAAAAATACTGAATCATAGAGTGAATCAGAAGAGAGTCAGGATCAGGAGTGTCAGTATTGTCCCAGAGAATCCAGGGTCTTCCGGAGTTCATCTCTTTCTTTGCTGCAAACCAGCTCCACTCTTTAACCCAGCTCTTTTTCAAGAAATCCTCGAATCCCGGGATCCCTGCCTTTACCCCGCGACTGGCGGCGAGGCCAAGCAGAGCTGTTCTGCAAGAAAGCTTCTTCCAGGAAACGGTGGAGAAGGAACTGACCTGTGCAGAGTCAAGTTCAGTTCCAGACAGCAGCCCCGTTCTAAACAGTTCCGCAGGAGAGATAAGAAGAGGGTTTCCTGCAAAAGAGGAGAGTGCCTGATAGGGGGAATTGGCATAAACCGGTTGCGTCAGAGGTAAAACCTGCCATACTGACACGCCGGAGTCGGCCATCCAGCGGGCAAAGTCAAATGCTTCGGAACCCAGAGTTCCGATACCCCACTTTCCGGAAAGCGATGTGGGATGCAGCAGTATTCCAGTTTCACGGTCAAAAAGCATTTCTCTCCATTCGTTTCGGTGGAAAAATACTTATAACGTACAGTGCCCGCCACCGAAGTGGCGGGCACTGATAAGGAAGGAAGGTGTCAAAGAGTTCGTTTTTCCCCGCACGCTATTAATGAATCTCTCTGACGGAAAGAAGTATACATATATGCTGTCTTGATGTCAAGGCATATATATATAAAAAATGATACGATTGTATATAGTTGAATACTAATTGATTACGGTATGCTTGCGCGTCTGAATAGTTGACCAGCTGATGTCGAGGTTGGAAGGTATCACAGGAAATGGTACAAACATTCGGATCGTAGTGTAGTTGAGAGGGTTCAAATCTCTTCTTTTAAATATATCCTGAATGATCTCACCGTAACTTTCCACACCGTCCAGAGTGCTCTGCTCTATTGTGGGCTTCATTTCAAAGCCGGGTTTTACTGGAAGGATCGATCTGGACAGATCAATGAGTTTTGCATTATAAGTGTCGGATTCTTCAAGGATAGATGAAATCATTCTGGGAGTGAATCGGCATTGTTCAGCAAAAGAAGTTGGAACAATTATGTCCATAGCGGCAAGCTGGCAGGGGGTTATTACCTTTGCAGAGGTTGAACTGTCCTCATCCATTACAAACCCGTCAAGATCTATAATTTCAGCAAAAACAAGATCCATAAGGCCTGCGTTTCCAGTTTCCAGAGGAAAGATCTCTTCCACGCTTTCAACAAATCCCCCACGGGAAGATACTGTGGGCAGAGAGCAGTTGCAGAACTCGGTGTAGTAAGGCAGAGAACTGCTATCAAAGGGTTCAGACAGGGGTCGGCTTCTTGGAGAATGAGGTTGTCCCTCAAATTCGGTAAATACTCTTGGATGCACGTAGAACCATGGTATGTCCGGCCTGTTACGCCGGAGTCCGAAGGAGCCTTTAATCAGTGTAAGTTTCCATCTGGATGAATCTTCCGTGGGCTCAAAGAGTGAGATTGTGAGCCGGGTCATTGCTTCAAGGCCATAGAGATATCTGTTTCCGGAGAACGCAAGTTTTCGGTGATCCAGTGATGCCTGGCAGGAGCCTTCTTCAGAGTATGCAAGAAGCATCATCTCCATGCTTGGTCTGTCGCCTGCGTGCAGTTCAACCAGATCTTCAAACAGGTTGAAATTACTTTCAGCGGTAGAAAGCAGAGAGTCAACAACTCCCTGTCTGGACGCTGCGCGGAGAAATCCCTTAAAGGCCGCTTTCCGCGGAATATGCCTTACAGAAAGAAAACAGTCATCAAGCTCGTGAAGCTTGAATATGTTCCACCCTATCATTCGATCGATCCCAAGAGTCTTATACACATCACGAGGCTGTTCCAACTCTCCCGGCAACGCCAGAAGTATATCGGTGACAGCATTTTTAAGACCTGTAAGACACTCTTGAGCCTGTGTGCCCAGCAATGATGATCTCAAGTAAACCTCTTTCGGCAAGCTTTCGGTAAAGAAGTAAGATAGTATATATATAAGAAAAGTGCTACCTCAATATAAAGAGCGAAATGGAGCATACTTGCACTATCGGTAAGTCTAAATCATATTTATTGGATGAGAAACACAAGAGAATTACTATTTATCTCAATTCTCCTGATCACGGCATCTGGATGCGCTACCAGAGATAACTCTGATTTCCAGCAGTTTCATATACAATCAACCATTCTTGCCGGGGAAACCGCGGCAAACCTGGAGTATGTAAGAGAAATTGTAGAGATAAATCTGGTTGAAGCAATTGCCGAAGGCAACGGAGAGTTGCTGGAGGATCTTGTTCTTCAGCGAGGGAGTATTTTTGTTCTCGCCTCTGACTCAACCTCTATTTCAGCAGGGCTTGCAAGAGCAGCAATAGAAGTAGAGGAAACTGCGTTTGCCCTTGGTATCTATTCTCTGCTTCTGGCAGAAGCAACTGAATCGCAGAGCATTGCATATGAGCTTAATTCACTCACAATGCCCGGTGCAGATCTGCTTATCGCTCTGATCGCCACTCTTGTTGAACACGGAACCATTGAGCACGATGCTGAGAAAATAGATATTGCAATGAAAGCAGCTTCTCCGGCAATAGAATCAATCTCCGAGGCAATGGCAGAACAAACTGAAGCATGGGCCAACGCGGTTCAGGCTGCCTATTCAGATATGTCTGCAAGAAGACAGAGAGTAATTATAGATGATGGATACCCTGCGGAAGCAGTCATGGAGCTTCTGGAACTCAACCGGCAGGTTGCAACCCTTCTGGGAGAGATGCAGACCATCCGCGACTCATGGCTCACAGTGGCTGTCATTCACAATGAACTTATCAGATCGCTGACAGAAACCTCAATTTCCGCCACATTAAGAATCCTTGCAGAAAGAATGGATGAGATCAGAGAGGAAGAACTGTGAGAGAAACTCTGCTGAACAATCTTTTCAAGATCATTGCTTCACTGCGAAGAGTCGAGATCAATTTGATAAACCAGCATCAGCGGGAAAAAGCGGAAGAGGTAAGGGCAGCAAACAGGACCTTCTCTGATTTTAGAGATAAATTGATCACAGCACAGCTTACAGAAGCAACCGTAAAACTTGCCGATGCAACTGATCACCTGCAGACAACATCGAACCAACTGCATAATTATCTCGGCGCAAAGGAAGCTGCAAACAGAAAGCTTGAAGCCATTCTCAGTAATCTGCCTGTGGTCCTGGCCCTGTTGAACAGTCTTACTGATTAAGCAGAATTGCTCCTGCAATAGCGAAAACCAGTGAACAGAGTACGCTTATAATGTAGTCTCTGTGAAACTGACCCACATCACCTGTTTCCTCCACAGTGAGTTCTCTGTATTTAGACATGTAAGTGAACCACTTCAGTCTTAGCAGGAACCAGTTGATCTTCACCCCTTTTGAAGACAGGTAATTCACGATCCGGATCATGTTGTAGATGCCGAAAAAAGCGGAAACAAGCCCGAACAACAGGAAAATCTTACCCAGTTCCATGAATCTCCTTTCTGCTGAATACGCTTAAAAGATAACAGAATGGTATCTGAATGTGATATTCATATTAGTGATCTGTATTATATCAAAATCCATATAAGTTATCGAAACTTCATCGGTTTCCCTCCTGGGCATGTAGATTCCAAGCAAAAACTATACGAGAAACAATATAATATTGCTGGAATTCGCGAACCTGACATGAATATTCCGCTATAGTATATTGTTAAAGATATAAGAAACAGCCAGGGGGGTTGGTGATGTTGAAGGAACTAACAGTGATGTTCGGGAAGAAGAAAGCTGGAACCCTCAGTAAAGATCAGACCGGTTACTATTTCTCCTACCGCGGGGAGTACATGAGATCAGGAATTCCGATCTCTGCCTCTCTCCCGTTTCAGGGTGAAAAATTTCACTCTCAGACCCTCTTTTCGTTCTTTCAGGGACTTCTGCCGGAAGGCTGGTATAACGACATTGTCCGCGGTAAACTGAAACTGGACAGGGATGACTGGTTTGGAATACTGGCTAACAGCTGCAGTGACTGTATTGGAGCGGTGTGGATAAGGAAAGAGTTATGAAGGCATGTCCCGGTTGCGGAAAGCCTTCAGACAGATGGCATCCAACCTGCCTCCGGAAACTGTTTGGTGTACCTGTGGTACCTGATATCTCAGGTATTTATGGAAGCAATATTGCTGAAATTGCTCTGAAATCTGCAGGAAGTCTTTCGATCTCAGGTGTTCAGGCCAAGCTTTCCGTAAGAGTTGAGAAAGAAAGGGTTGTTCCTGCGGTAAAGAATGGAACCCACATCATCAAGCCATCTGTTTCACCGTGGCCGGAAATGCCTCAGAATGAGAATCTGATCATGTGTCTTGCAGCTGTTGCAGGTATAGAAGTTCCTCCCCATGGGGTTTTGACGAACAAAGCAGAAGAGAAATTCTACATTGTGAAAAGATTTGACCGCAGCGGTCAAGCTACACGGATACATGTGGAGGACTTTTGTCAGGCAGGGGATATTCCAAGGGATATGAAGTACAGAAGATCTGCGGAGTTCTGCGGGAAGCTGGTCAACAGGCTTGCATCTTTCCCAAAGGTCGAGGTGCAGAAGTTCTTCAAGCTCATCCTCTTCAATTTTCTTGTGGGGAATGGAGATGCGCATCTGAAGAACTACAGTTTTACATACAGCAAACAGAGGACAGCTCTCTCACCAGCCTATGATCTTGTTGCATCTTCTCTTCTGATCCCCACAGAGACCCAGTCTGCTATCCCCATAAACGGCAGGGGTAACAGACTCAGACTGAAAGACTTCAAGGCTTTGGGAGAGAACATGAAGATCCCTTCGGATATGGTTTTAAAAAGTGTTCAGCATTTGTTGAAAAGCGTTCCTGATCTTATGGGTTTGATAGAGATAGCGGAGTTCAGCAGTGACATGAAAAGTGCCCTTGCAGAACTAATTGATACAAGAGCTTCCACCCTTGGTGGAGGAGGAGCATGAGCAAAAGTATAAGCGACCTTTCTTCAACTGTGAAGCAGTTGAGGAAAGAGGCAGGCATTACCCAGGAGCAACTGGCAGAGTATTCCGGTGTGGGGCTTGCCCTGGTGAGGAAGATCGAACAGGGTGGTTCCACAATGAGGGTTGATAAAGTCAACCGGATTCTTGCGCTTTTCGATTACGCACTGGTTGCCTTGCCAGCAGGAGATAACAGCTGACAGATCCTTTGCGTATCAATGAGGGGGAGCTATGAAAAAGATATCATCTGGTTCCTGTTTCTGGACCATACAGGACACAGGAGTGAACTCCGAACTTCGGGGAATCAGTTTCGCTGACGATCTGCCGAATTAAGCAAACAGAAAGGTGAAAAGATGAAAACAACATTGGTATTATTCATTGCGGGAGTTCTGACAGTTTTTTTGTTCTCCTGCGGTAACAGCAGTACAGATCCGTCTCCAGACAGTGGTCTTCACGGATGGGCAGTCGGGGCCACCTTTGATGGCTACGCAACCATCCTCCACACCGGTGACGGAGGGAACTGGGGCAGGCAGGGTACGCCTGCTACGGTGCCTGAAGCAGAACTGACCTCCATATCTGTTGTGGACAGCAACACAGTATGGGCTGCCGGCGGCGCTTATGAAGGCTTTGGAGTGGTAATGAAAACCACCGACGGAGGAGAAAACTGGCTGAGAATAGGATCGATGATCTCAATCCCTGATGCAACTGGAGCAATTCATGGCGTCAGTTCAACAACTGCCTGGGTTGTCGGGGCGAACAACAGCATTCTCAGAACCGGGGACGGTGGAATTACCTGGTATGACATGTCTGATCCGCAGTTTTCCCAGTGCAATTGGAGCAGCATATACCTTGTGGGGCAATCCCACATATGGGTCTGCGGAGAAAACACCGGCACGGTTGCCGGGCAGATAATTCACAGCACAGACGGTGGTGCTTCATGGCGATCGGAAGCTGATTCTCTTCTTGCTGGTGGATGGTACATGATAACGATCAAAGCCTGGGATGAGAACAATGCCTGGGCTGTAGGACACGGGTACCTTATCTTGAATACCACAGACGGAGGAGACAACTGGGAGATAGTTACTCCCGATTCCATGCAGTACAGTCAGAACGATGCCAACGGTATTGCCCTTCTCTCGCCGGATGACGCATGGGTAGCTCTAGATTATGGAAACATATGGAAAACTGCAGATGGCGGAGCCAACTGGACATTTCAGAATACGGGATACGGTGGATTCTTCCTTCTGAGGATCTCAGCACTGGATACTTCAACTGCATGGGTAAGCGGTAGTTCAGGGTTTGGCACACAGGAAGGTCTTATACTTCACACCTCCGACGGGGGAAACAACTGGATCAGGCAGGATGATGGAACAAATCAGGGTCTCTGGGATGTTGGTATTGACGGAGCAATGCACTGAGAAAAACTTCACAGCAGAATTAAGGGAGAGGTAACAGGAGATGATTACAGCGACCTGATCCTTGATGCCGGATCGTCTCAGAAACTGTACAGGAATGATGACGGCTCTCTGAACGATATGTGGGGTATCAGTTTCGTTGATGATCTGCCAAATTAAGCGTTAGGAACATGTTAAGAAGCCCTGCGGTCTCAGTGACCCCGGGGCTTTTTCTCACCACTTGACACCGCTTAATAATGATATTATTCTCATTCAGTAAAAACTGAACGAGAAAGAGGTGAGCGTTGAAAGGTCTTGAGATAGTATCGAATTTTGATGAGCTTCAACTACTTAGCAACAGGCATGCCTTCCGTATCCTGAAAGAATTGCAGAAAGAGCCCATGTCCGGGGTTCAGCTGGCTGATAAGCTCGGCATGAAAACACCCCGAACTATCTACTACCTGAAGAAACTTGAAAAAGCCGGTCTTGCAAGGCAGGTACCCCGTAGACCGGAACACGGTTATCGCGAGAAATACTACAGCGCCGTAGCTCAGGATTTTCTCATTTCAGCCGGTCCGGAAGGAATGGGTGAATCGGACAACGGTATAGTGAACAGTCTGAGCAATACATACCTTGAATACTTCCTGAGCCGTGATCTTGATCTGGATCTCGATGAGTTTGCCAGGGTTGTCATTGAAGACTATCTGCGTATTCTGCCTGGGGAGAAGGTGGTGATTGCCTTTGAGGGACAGAGCATGGAGATCTACCTGAAGCTGATAATCCATCTAAGAAGACTGGGAGCAGGCTACAGAACCATAGTCAAAGATCCGGTGCTGGAAAGAGACATGCTTTTGAATCTCCCTGAAAAAAAGATAAGAAAATATTACGATGACATAGCCGAAACCGTTGCATGGTCTGATGCGTGGATAGATCTGAAACGATCAACAATACCGGGAATAGAGGGTATACCCGTTGAGAGGCTGGATCTCATAACAGAAGAGAGAAGAAGAGCCCTGGCAGATCTGAACAGGAAAGAGGGAACAAGGGCAATTGTTATCTCCATACCCAGGTTCGAAGAGAGATTTCACACAGATCCCCTTATTCTGGAAAAGCTGTCAGCATTCTGGAAAGCTGTTTCCGCAGGCAGCAATGAGTTCAGGGTTGCAAATGAGATAGCCGGTAAAGTGCGGAAGCTTGATAACTTCACCATTCACACAGGTACGGATAAGGATCATGTGCTTACCGTGTCAGTTCACAGGGAAAAGTGCTTTCTTGACACAGGGCCATTCACCGCATCCACAGTGAATGATCTCTTTCTTGTCCCATCCGGTGAGATAGCTTTCGTTCCGCATCTCACAGGGTTATCCGGGAGCATGTACTTTGATTACTGTGAGATGGGTGCTTCCCTGGCGAAAGGAATTACGCTGGAAGTGGAGAACGGCATCGTTACCGGCTGTGAAGTGGAAGATGAAAGTGGCGAGGATCGTCTTAAAGACTACTTCAAGCATGTGCAACTGCCTGGAAAAACCATAGGCCAGGTTGGTTTCGGACTAAATCCCGCAGCGGAGAGTATTTCCTGCATTCCCAGACTGGACACAAAGGTTTTTGGAAGTTTTCATCTGACTTTCGGAGACAATACTGCCATTGGCGGGGCACAGTCCTGGTACACAACCTGGGACATGATAGCAGGAAGACCTGAAGTTTATTCAAACGCCAAATTGATTTTGAGTAATGGTGTTTTTGAGATATGATGTTTTGTCGAAGGTGGGATCACTAATCATGGAGGTACTTTTATGAGACCGGTTTTGCTGATGGTTCTTTTGTCTGCTCTTGCTTTTGCAGATGGAGCATGGGAAGTTATACAGCACAGTCCCAGTGCTACTTTGACGGATATGAGCTTCCTTCCTGATGGTCTGCATGGCTGGACAGTGGGAGGTGTTGGAGATGGTGTTTCCTCGATCTACAGAACAGCAGATGCTGGTACATCTTGGGAGGCTTTTACAATATCAGGCTCAATTAGGGCAGTTCATTTTGTATCAGCTGATTCCGGCTGGGTAGTTGGTGATGGTGGAGCAATAAAGGCAACCATTGACGGAGGGGACAACTGGACAACTCAATCCAGTGGAACAACCAGGCTGCTTGCCAGTGTTCATTTCATAAACCATCTTGAAGGGTGGGCGTGTGGAGGATGGCAGTCAGGAGGTTCTTCCTATCTTATCCTACATACATCCGACGGTGGAGTCTCGTGGCAGGATCAGAGCTTTGGATCCAATGCCTATTCCTGTGAGGATATCTGGTTCACCGATTCAATGAACGGCTGGGTTGGTGGTAGAACAAGCACCCTTGCCCCTCATATTTATCACACTACTGACGGTGGAGAAACCTGGACCAGCCAGACAGTTCCTTTCACTTCAGGTAATGCAGGGATCTGTAGTATTGATTTTGCAACAGCTGACATTGGGTGGGCTGCAACAACCTCCCTAACTGATGGAGGGCCTGTACTATACACTGGAGACGGAGGAGCCAGTTGGTCTGTTCAGACCTACAGTAATCTTTATTACCACAGAGTGGCAGTTTTGGATGAAAATCATGTGGCAGTTGTAGCGGTAAAAACTCTGCCGCCGGCTCAAGTCAAAATTATGGTTACCAGTAATGGAGGTCAGAGCTGGTCCTCAACTACTCTTCCCATTATCGATTATACCTATGCACTACAGTATGCAAACAACGATATCTGGGTAGGATCCGGCTACAGTCAGATACTGAGAAGTACAGACAATGGCAGTACCTGGGAATGGCAGAACCGGTCACCTATATGGAAGTCTATCAGTTGGGTGAATGAGATCACAGGACGCATTACTTCAGGCTCTAGTGCTGGTACTGACGGTTACTCAATAATTACCGAAGATGGTGGTGCATCGTGGGACGATGATGCCAATTCACCAGGCGGAGCGCAGTGTCTCTTCACAGATACGGATACCGGTTGGTTATTGTGGGAAGGCACAAACTCCAAAGTCTGGAGAACCACTGACGGTGGAGCAGACTGGACTCTCCACAACATAACTAACGGACCCTGGATAGGAGGATTCTTCTTCGCTTCTGCAGACTCAGGTTGGGCATTTGGAAGTGAAGGAGCACTGAAGTTCACAAGCGACGGAGGAGTGAACTGGACCACCCAGTCTCTTAGCACAACCAGATATGTTGCAGCAGTGAATTTTGTTGATACGAATGAAGGTTGGGCCGCCGGGGGGTACGGTGGAGCCAGCGGATTCATACGCCACACCATCGACGGAGGTGCAAATTGGACAGTTCAAACTCCTGCATCCACCAGTCATATACTCGGTCTGTTTTTTCTTAACAGCTTAGAGGGCTGGGCAGCAGGCTGCGGTGGCGAGGTTCAGAAAACAACTGATGGCGGAACAACCTGGGTATCAGCAGGCACTCTTCCCCATGAGTATGCGGAGAAGATCCTCATGATCAACTCCGACACCGGTTGGATCATTGTAAATGATCCGCCGAGCCAGGGTGGCAGAGGGTATATCTACCGGACAGACAACGGTGGTTCAAGCTGGACTCTTGAGTGGAGTGGTACCTTGCTCAACGAGGCCATCTGGGACATGGCAGTGCAGAGTGACAGCACTATCTGGGCCTGCGGCTATCATGGAAACATACTGAAGTATGTACCTGGTGCAGGTGTGGAGACTGATCCTTCATTCCCTGAAAGTGTTCTGCTTCATGCTGCTCAACCGAATCCATTCAGCACTTCATCTGTAATAAGATTTGAAACTTCCGCCGGTGGCAATGTAAGGCTGGAACTGTTTGATATTTCCGGCAGGCTTGTGGAGACAATGGTCGACGGGTGGCTGGAATCAGGCACGCATCAGACCATGCTTCGCGGCGGAGAGCTTGCTCCGGGAATGTATGTCTATAGAATTCAGGCTGAAGGGTTCGTGGCAACAGAGAAGTGTATTGTTTTCAGGTAAAACAGGAAAGACATAAGGTAAGCAAGAAAACAAATTAAGAAGATCGGGGTGGCGGAACAGCCACCCCGATCACTGTCAATAGGCTCGCATTATCTCCAGAAGTGATCTAATCTTCCTGTTTATTAATGCAGAGCCTTGTCAAATACGGTTCACATAGCAAGTTCTGTAAAACCATGCACTAAGTCACAGCACTTTCTTTAGACTGGCAACTGAAGTATTCTTCATGCTGAAAGAATTAGGGACTAAGAGGAAGAGAATATTATTCCTGGTGGGAGGGATGAAATGGCAGTAGAGGGACAGAGAACGGTTTTTGCAGCAATGCTCCTTGGGTGTGCAGTGTTGTTCTACACCGCAAGTTATGCCGGTGTACAGACCTTTACGGATGTTACCGCATCTGTGGGGATTGGCGGAATGACCGGGCTCGGGCATTCCGTGGCATGGTGCGACATAGACAATGATGGTGATATTGATGTTGCCATTTCGAATCAGGATGGCTCAGGTTTCTGGCTTTACAGGAATGACCTTACCGGATTTGTAAACATCACTTCTTCTTCAGGCCTGGGTGGCAACGGAGCCTCCCGCATTCTATGGGGAGAGGTAACAGGAGATGATTACAGCGACCTGATCCTTGATACCGGATCATCTCAGAAGCTCTACCGGAATGATGATGGAGCCTCTTTTACTAACATCACCTCAGGCGCCGGGCTGACAGGTTCTCCTGTGAGTATGGCTGATTTCAACAATGACGGTGCCCTGGACATTCTTGCGCTGACCTCGGCAGGATGCAGCGTTCTTTACAATTCCGGCAATGGTGTATTCACAGCACAACCTGCGGGATCAGGTAGCTGGTGGAACGGAACATGCCTCGATTATGACCTGGACGGCGATCAGGACATCTATCTGGGTTCTTACAGTAGCGGTGCCAACGCACTGCTGAGGAATGACGGCGCGTTATTTACCAACGTTACCGCAGCAGCCGGTGTTACATACAATAACGGCACCAGCGGGGTCACCTCTGGAGACTACAATAATGATGGTTTGGTTGATCTTTACCTTGGCAACAATTCATCACCGGGATGCAAGCTGTTCAAGAACAACGGAGACGGAACATTCTCTGATGTTACCACAGCCGCAGGAGTTCTTGGCTACGACGACACAAGAACTTCAGCATTCGTTGACTACAACAACGACGGCTGGCTGGATATCTTTTCATCCCATCATGATTTCTTCGTGATCAGTAATGTGATGTTCAGGAATAACGGGGATGGTACTTTCACTGAAGTGGGAGAGGATCTGGGACTTTCCGGTGAGTGGACTGGCGATTACTTTGGTATTGCATGGGGTGATTACAACCTTGATGGCGACATTGACCTTTTCGCAGTGGGGCACATAGACAAGTGGGTACTGTACAGAAATGACATGAGTGAGACTATGCCCGCGAACTATGTCACCCTTGAACTGGAGGGAACCACTTCCAACCGGGACGCAATAGGAGCACTGGTAACAGCAGACCTTGGTACACACACACTCACAAGAGTTATCGGCGGTGGAGAGGGTTACCATGATTACCACAGCCTGCCCATAGAATTCGGTCTGTATGATGCGACAGCCATACAGACTCTGGAGATAAACTGGCCCAGCGGACTTGTGGAAACCTACAACAACATCGCAGCCAATCAGTACATATATGCAGTAGAAGGCGATGGCATAAGCGGGATCGAGGACCAGGCGGGAACACCTGCAGGTAACATCCTGTCACTGGAATGCAGCCCAAACCCCTGTGCAGATCTGTTAACCATAAGTTATTCAGGCGCAGATGGAGCCACAGCGGAAGTAACAATACTGGACCTGTCCGGAAGGATAGTTGGGGTGGTTGGAGAAGTTCAACTTAACAGCCAGACCCGCAGTGTTACATGGAACGCGAACGAAGTAAGCATACCTGCTGGAATTTATGTCTGCAGACTCCGCACGCCAGACGGGGTAACGCATCGCAGATTCACTCTGCTGCGGTGATGATGAAGGAATAATTGCGATTGACGGGGAGGATGTAATAGCAGCCATGCAGGGATTTATTAGATAATCAATATCTTTTGCTGGCGATAAAGGGAGGATTCTTTATGAAATGCTTAAGCGTATCCGTTATTTCCGTTATTCTGATGCTTGTTCCTGCAGGTTCAGCTTTTGGGGAGCGGGAAGATTTCACATCCATCGAACTCACCGAAGATCAGATCGCTATTATTGTTCATAATTTTCCTCAGGTAGAGATCGAAGAGCTTACCGTTGGCAGAGACCACATCAGCGACGACAATGTTGTAGAGCTTGCTCCTGCAGGAAGATCCGGAGTAGCTCCTGTAGACTCAAGGTAGCCCGGATAAGCATACCGCTATCAGTTAGCCCGGAAGGGGTGATATTCCAGTAATGGAACATTCGCCCCTTCTTTTTTTGGGTAGAAGCTAACCCGAATCCATCCAGGAGCGTGACCAATACAGCAGCAGCTTCGCTGTCCTTGTGACTCTCCTGTTTTGATCAGCCAAATGCTCGGGAACAATTTCCTACTAGAATGGTATATATTGTTTTCACATTCTTTACATGCATTGTTCAATCATTCCAGCAAACAATAACCAAAAAAAGCGAAGGAAAATTCGAATGAAACGAGTCACTTTTCACCGGGTTCCTGTTGTAACAATCCTGGCTCTGATATTGCTGATAGCATTCTCTGTTACTGGTTGTCAGGATGCTCATGCCGAGGATGTTCATGAGGAATCCAGCGGGTGCAGTGCCGGAGACGGCCATGACCACGGAGCTGAAGAGGAAGTGGTAGAAGTTGAAGAGTCAACTGGATGCAGTGTCGGAGATGGTCATGACCATGACGAAGAGGAGGAAGCCGGGATTGTATTGTCTCAGCAGAATTTTGAGGCGGCAGGTATAGAGCTGGCAGTGGCCGGCCCCGGTAGTATTGATCAGCACATCCAGCTTCTTGGTGAGATTTCTTTGAACAACGACAGGATGTCTCATGTTGTTCCGCCGGTTGCCGGTATTGTTGAAGAGATAAGAGTTCAGATAGGGGATCAGGTCCAGGCTGGAGATGTTCTGGCAGTTCTTTCCAGCAGAGATCTTGCTGAAGCGCGTACCCAGTACCTCCGTGCCCGGGGCAGGCGTAACTTGTCATACACCATGTACAGTGATCAGCGGGAACTCTACGACAATAATTTTCTTTCAGAGCAGGATTATCTGATTTCAAGACAGGAGCATACAGAAGCAAATATCGAGTTTCAGGCTGCAAGGCAGACCCTTGGTAATCTGGGTCTCAGTGATTCAGAAATAAATTCATTAAGCAGCGGTGATTTGCTCACCCGTCAAGAGCTTAAAGCCCCCATCAGCGGTACTGTGGTTCATCTTGACTTTGCGCCGGGTGAGATTGTTGGCGATGATGCTACAGTACTCACTGTAGCAGATCTCAGCTCAGTCTGGGTGGAGTTTGATGTTCTGCAGACTGATCTGGGCTCTGTTCGAGCAGGGCAGAGTATTACTGTTTTCGCATCGGAAACTGAGATTCCTGAAGCAACAACAGTTCTCGATTTTGTCTCCCCGGTAATAAACAGGTCCACCCGCACAGCCAGAGCCCGGGCAGAACTGCCAAACCCGCACGGTCACTGGATGCCCGGGCTTTTTGTTACAGCCCATGCCTTCTCCCCACTATCAGAAGCCCCTGTGGTTGTTCACAAAGAATCGGTGCAGTCTCTTGATGGTGAGATCATTGTATTTGTTCCTCAGGATGATGCATTTGAAACAGTACCTGTTGTGCTGGGCCGTTCCAACAGGACCCATGTTGAGATAGAGTCCGGCCTCAGACAGGGAGACCGGTATGTCTCAAAGGGATCTTTTGCGCTGAAGGCTGAAATAGTTACAAGCGGGCTTGACAGCCATGCAGGACACGGTCACTGATGATAGACAGAATTATCGAGTTTTCGCTTCAGAACAGAACTCTTGTGGTTCTTGGAATGATAGTTGTGATAATTGCAGGGATCTTTGTTTACAGATCAATTCCAGTAGATGCATTCCCTGACATTTCTCCCATAATGGTTCCTGTTTATGCTGAAGCTCACGGTATGTCTCCCGAGGAAGTGGAACGACTTATTTCCTACCCGATTGAATCTTCCATGAACGGGCTTCCCGGGGTTACCAGAATAAAATCCACATCAGCCTTCGGTCTTGCAGTGGTCTATGTTTATTTTGAGGACAACATTGATATCTATTTTGCAAGGCAGCTTGTTTCAGAACGACTGGTTGCTGCAATGGCTGACCTGCCGGATATGGATGAGCCTCCCGGACTTGGTCCTATCTCAACAGGTCTCGGGCAGATATTCATTTACTATCTAACTGCAGAGGAGGGTATAGACACAGGTGGAATGCCTCTGGATATGTACCTCCGGGACTTGAACGACAGGGTTGTGAAGTACCATCTGCAGACTGTTCCCGGGGTAACAGAAGTGTTATCCATGGGCGGGAATGTGCTTCAGTATCAGATCAAACCAAATCCACGCGCTTTGCTGGAATACGATGTGTCCATGGAGGATATCATTGATGCTGTGAACAGCAACAACAGAAATGCCGGCGGGCAGTTTATTGTTACCGGTTCTGAAGAACAGCTGGTTCGGGGAATCGGACTGCTAACCAGTCTTGATGACATCCGCAGGCTGCCTCTGAAATCAATCGACGGGATCCCTGTAAGAATTTCAGACATTGCTCTGGTTGAACTGGGCAGTGAGATAAGGCGCGGTGTTGTTACCAATAACGGAGATC
>JAGLQD010000079.1 GCA_023136985.1 Candidatus Sabulitectum sp.
TAGTTACAGATTGAACTTTCAGAGGGAAGGGTCGTAAGGCTCTTCCCTCTTTGTATATTAGTGTCATGAAATGGTCAGCAATCATTACGACTTACAACAGCGAGGATGTTATTGGCAGAGCACTGAGATCTCTGGCAGATCTTCCGCTGAGTGAAAAACCTTCTGTTGTTGTGGTGGTAGATAATGCATCTTCAGATCATACGGTGAACATCGTCGAGTCGTACAGAGATGCTGTCCCTTTAAAGATCGTACTGAACAAACTGAATATGGGCTTGTCAATGGCAAATAATATCGGAGCGGCGGGCGCGGAGAGAGGAAGTCTTTTCTTCCTGAATCCTGATGTGGAGATTATTCCAGGTGCTATCACCGTTTTAATGAAATTCCAGGAGGAGCACCCGGATGCCGCGATAATTGGACCTGCCATGACAGATGAAGACGGTAATCAGCAGTCCAGTGCAAGAAGCTGGCCAGGCCCCCTTGTAATTGCTTCAAGAAGAACACCTCTTGGTCAAACCTCTCCAGGCAGAAGGATCTCGCTCCTGCACTTGAACAGATTCAATTCTTCCGTTCTTCCTGTAAGGTCCCAGTGGCTGGTGGGGGCTGCTATGTGGCTTACTCCAAACGGCTTGGAAAAAGTAGGGCTTATGTCAGAGAAGTATTTTCTCTATTTTGAAGATGTTGAGTGGTGCTGGCGTGCCTGGAAGAAAGGCATGGAGGTATGGTTCGAGCCTGGTGCAAAGATCAGACATGTATGCCAGCGTGAGAGTGCTTCAGGAGGCACTACTTTTAACCACCATCTGAAAAGTATGCTTCGGTTTTTCATTTCACACCCAGCTGTACTCCTGGGAGCCGGACCGGGAAGGCGGATATGAAGAACAGAAACCTTCAGTGGCTATTACCTGTGACTGACATTGCCCTTGTTACTGTAATATTCATGGGTGGATTCTGGCTGAGACACTCGCTTCTGGCAGGAGTGATGGGCTCAGACTTCAGACTCTCTGTATATCACTATGTTTTAACAGGAATGGTGCTTGGCTCTGTGCAGGTTGCTTTCATGGCTGTGTTCGGAGTTTACCAGCGCGAGTTCGGTCTTGGAATGATCGAAGAGATCGCCGGTATCATACGAGGTGCACTTATGGCGGTGCTCTTCACACTGGCTACAACATTTATCACAAGACAACTTCTTTTCTCAAGATTCGTTCTTTTCTTCTCTTTCCCTGCTTCAGCTCTTCTTCTAGGCTTCTGGCATTCGCAATTCAGAAAACTGAGCAGCAGAACCGGAACACCATTAAGGGTTCTTGTCCTGGGGGTTTCCGACCATGCAAAACAGCTGGGCGGATTCATGGAGAACAGAGCCCAGATAAACTACACTATTGTTGATTACCTGAACCCTGCAATAAACATGAAAGAGTTCACCTCAATCATAAAAACAGAAAACATCTCTGAAATTGTTATTGCAAACCATTCAATTCCCGCTGATAAGCTTTCTTCTGTTATTCTTACCTGTGAGAAAATGGGGATACAATACAAGATCGCAGCAGACATATTCTCCCTGGTCAGCCTGACTGCGCGAGTGGCGCATATGGGTGGTACAACTCTGATCGAATCGGTTCCAGCACCCCTCTCCGGCCACGGTCTGGTGTTGAAGCGGGTAACAGATCTGGTTCTGTCTGCCATATTCATAACGATCCTCTCCCCTGTTTTTCTACTGGCAGCAGTGGCAATTATCGTAGACTCCGGATTTCCAGTTTTCTACAGGCAGACAAGACTGGGCAAAGACAACAAGCCGTTCAAAATGCTTAAATTCCGTTCCATGCGGGTTGGGGCTCACAGGGAAAAGGAAGGGCTATCCAGCCTGAACGAGTCCATGGGCCCATTGTTCAAGATCAAAAATGACCCCAGGGTAACAAAAACAGGGAAGTTCCTTCGCAGGTGGTCAATAGATGAGCTTCCTCAGCTGTTCAATGTTGTATGGGGCAAAATGAGCCTGGTGGGCCCCAGACCACCCCTTCCCGAAGAGGTAGAGGAGTACAGCAGAAGAGACTTCAAAAGGCTTCACACCATTCCAGGAGTCACAGGAGTATGGCAGATATCCGGCAGAAGCAAACTTGGTTTCGATGAAATGGTAAAACTGGATCTGTACTATGTTGACAACTGGTCCTTCTGGATGGATCTGGCCATCCTTATGCTTACCCCGTCTGCTGTGATCAACGGCTCCGGTGCATACTAAGAAAACCTGACATTCTGCCGGATCTAACTAAAACAACATATGCTGAGTACGATACCTATAGAAGACTGTCAGATTGGCAGCCCCGCTGTAAATTCGTCAACAGTCGCCTTCATTGTACCGATCTCTGAACCCAGATTATCAGAAATGGCCTGCATCTCTGCTCTTACACCAACAAGCTCATCCCTTAGAGCATCAACTTCCGCCTGAAGAGCTTCAAGCTCAGGATCAGTATCTCTAAGTTCTGCAAGCTTGAGTGACAGTTCATCCAGTACTGCAAGGTCAGGAATCATGTCCCGAAGGGCATCAGTCTCAGTGAGAAGACCATCAAGCTTTAACTGTATCTCGTCCAGAAGCTCCATACCCGGAATCTCAATATCAGGAACTTCCGCATCAGGTACATCAGGTACATCAGGAACACCGAATGCAAGAGCCAGACTTGCAGCAAACACAAGCAGGTAAAACGATCTCATAACTCCTCCTCCTTTTTAAAACCCCCACGCCTCTGCGAACACTACATAATACACGGTTGCGGAAGTGTTTGCAATCACTTGAAACACAGGTGTATTTGACGCACACAGTAAACTCACATCACCTATCTTCTTTTCAGTATTGCTGATAGAATAGGCATTCAATATGCTACCGTATTGGTATGTAGTCAAAAATTTACTAAAGCGAAAGGATACTACAATGAGATTAATACCTGGAAATACAATTGCTGAAGAAGCAAAAGCAACTGACAAACTTACTCTGGTTGATTTCAGT
>JAGLQD010000008.1 GCA_023136985.1 Candidatus Sabulitectum sp.
CAGGGAGAAATCTGACTGCCTTTCCATCCGGGCCCATTGGAATTGGCTTCAGTTCTTTCCAGAGGAATATCCATAGGATCACCGAAGAGAATCGCCTTTGTCTCCTCAGGAATTGTTCTGACTTCTTCTTTTCCCATCATGGCTTTGAAGATCACTTCCATTCTCCAGAAGGGAGATCTACCATTTAGAAGGGAATGGATTACAATTCTTGCCTCTCTTCTCCACCACATGAATGAAAGCCGGCCGCCTCCGAAATACCTTCTGAACATACGTATGGAGGACTCCAGCTCCCACTTCAGCGCGCTCCGTCTTTTACTGGACGCTCCCACCATGTGGGTGGCTTCCGCTGACCTTTCAACTGCAAGTTTCCATCCTGTTGCTCCCAGACGCAATGAAAGATCCGCGTCTTCAAAATACATGAAAAAACTTTCGTCAAAACCATTGACGCTTCTCAGGGCTTCAGTTCTAAAAAGAGCTACAGCAGCAGTCACAGCAGGAACCTGAATTGTAGTTCTCAATGGAGCAAGCTCCAGATGCATGAATCTGCTGTCCCAGGCTTCACCGTATTCTGTAAAGTAAACTCCGCTGGAAACGGTAACCTTTTCCCATCCCCAAAGCCTGATATACGGTTGAACTCCAGCATGATCAGGATTATCATCCAGGAATGAAACAAGTTTCCCAAGAGATACTGCATCAATTGATGCATCACTGTTCAAAAGCAAAGTGTATTCTGTATCAATTTTCTCCAGACAGCGATTGTTCCCGAAACCAAAACCATGATTCGAGCCCTTGATAATAGTAGCATTCTTTATATGGCTTGAAGCAAACTCGGCTGAGCCATCTGAAGAACCGCTGTCGTATATAACTGTTCTCATATCTGAAGGGAGCAGTTTAATGGTTTCTGATAATCCGGGGATCAAATCTTTACTGTTGTAGAGAACAACTGCTGCTGTTACATTCTTCAATTCAGTCTCTCCTGGATCTCCCTGTAGAATCTGTCTGTGATCTTCCGCCATGTATGAATCGCCATGGTTGTTCTTCGGCCGTTCTCCCCCATTGAAACTGCAAGTTCTTCGTTTTCCAGAAGAATTGATATTTTCTCTTCAAGTTCTTCCCGGTGACCGAACTCAACAAGAAATCCGTTTTTTCCATCATCAATAAGATCAGGCATTCCCCCTGCATTACATCCAATTACCGGTTTTCCGGAGATCCACCCGTCCAGCAGGACTATGCCGAATGCATCCAGTCTGGACGGAGCGGCAATGATCCATGCAGCTTGAAATAGATGCTTTCGTATCTCTTCACGGATGTAGCCGGTAACAACAAGACTATCCATTGGAATGTTATCTGACCTGCTATCCAGGTGATCTCTAAAATCTTTCATAACAGGGCCAGCCAGAACAAGAACAAAATCATACCCCTTCTTCCACAGTTCGATTGAGGAATCCAGCAATGTGTTTGATCCTTTTTCACGGCAATGTGCGGTGACGCTGAGTACAATTTTCTTTCCAGACGGGATGGAAAATGCTTTTCTTGCAAGATCTCCATCTGCATTCTCCCATTCCTGTGGATCAATGCCGCTGCCCAGCACCATGAGCCTATCACCACTCACCCCGCACTCGTCTCTGTAAACCGATGCTTCAAACCTGTTCAGTGCCACAACAAGATCAGATCGCCTGAGAACCTCCGGCTGCTCCCCTGCAAAATAGTGAAGAGGCTCTATTCTGTGGTCCACACTACCCAGATTTGCATGAGGAACCGACACAAGAGGCACTTTCCTCTTCTGTGCATACCTGTACCCGGCGTGAAGAAGGAATGGCATTGCATTTGCGTGAACCATGTCGAATCCTTCTGCTCTCTTTATCCAGCGATCAAACTCCGGTATGAAAGGGTTCGGGTAGAAGTATCTGTCGGGACCGCCTTTTTTAATTCTTCGGAGCACCGCTCTGAAAAGATTCTGTGCCGGGGGATGCACCACAGGAAACCGGATAATATCTATGCCTTCTCTTTTGAATCTTCCTGGTTGAAGATGTCTTCCCTGCTTTGACACCATCCACGACATATCCCACGCATCGGTGGCCACAACAGTTGATGTGTGTCCCCACCTTTCAGCAGCAAGAGCATGCTCCCATACATATCTCTCTGCTCCGCCGTGATAGGGCCATGTTCTGTGGATCAAATGAAGGATCCTCACAACAGACTCCTGTAGAAATCCATTGTTTTCTCTGCAACATCTTTCCAGGTGACCCTGGGAGCATTCTCAGCTGATATTCTAAGACTGTCACTGATGATCTCTGCTGCCATTTCTCTAATAGCTGTCACCCAAGGCTCCCTTTCCAGCACTGGAAGGATCAAACCGTTCCCGTCTACTGTTTCCCGCAGCGCTCCGCCGTCTGACGCTATAACTGGCGTATTGCAGGCAAAAGCTTCCAGCACAGGCAACCCAAGCCCTTCACTACTGCTGGGAAAAAGCAGAGCCAAAGCGCCTCTGTAAAGAGAAAGAAGCTCTTCATCGGTAATGCTTTTCAAAAATATCACTCCGGGAATATCTTCGTGCATCTGGTCTCCCCAGCTCTCTGCTCCGGCAAGCACCAGTTTCTTTTCCGTATCCGCATCTTTGAAGCAACTGATAAGAAATGGAATATTCTTCCTTGGCACATAGCTTCCCACATGCAGAAAGAATTCTCCAGCTGCAAGATCATATTTTTCCAGAATGTCCTGTGAAGCTTCTCCAGGTGTGAAAATATCTTCAGCAGCACCACCTGCATTGCCTGTTCTTTCAGGAGATATCCCAAAAAGATCCTGAGCAACTGAAGCAGCCCATGAACTGATGGCAAGCACTGCAGCGCCGGAATCAATAAGGCCTTTCAAATTATCTGCATAGACCAGAGTCTCTTCTGTGTGTGATTCAGGGGAAGCCCATGGTGTATCATCAAAAAAGGTAACGACTTTCCGCCTTCCTCTTCCCTGCGGCTGTACTCCTGAGAGGTGAATAATGTCCGGAAAACCAGTGACTTTCTCTATTCTTGAAGCTCTTGTGGATTCCAGAAGACCATTCCTGAGCAAAAGCCTTCTTACCAGTGGAAGTCTCATCCAGCCAGGTTGAGAGATCGTTTTCGTATATGGTACAGAAGAGATGTGTCCGGGATGGGTCTCAACCAGATCAATTGCCTGATGCTCAACATTTGCGGCAAAAAGCCCTTTTGAAAGCCCCCTTACCCACCTGCCCACACCGCCTGTGCTGTGCGTACACACTGTCACATCAAGAACAGTTCTCATATTAAAGTCCATACCCAGACACTGTCACCCTTTTCCTGATCTGAAAAAAGATCTTCATACAGCAGATCATAATGAGTGCGGATAGAATCAGAAAACATCCACCGGTTGTAAACAACTATA
>JAGLQD010000080.1 GCA_023136985.1 Candidatus Sabulitectum sp.
CGATGTTATAGAGGAAGGTGAACACCTTCTTGAATGAAATGTGAGTGTTTTAGTTGTTATCTTCTATTCGCAGCTGACTGCTATTCAACAATCGTACTAGTACCTTGTCATGAAATAGGTGTCGGTATAATGTGCCGCTATTCCGAGTCTCAGCAAGGCACTGGTTTATGCGCATAGCACCGCTATGTAATTGAATCAGTAACGCAGCTGGGGCTTGAAAGAGCTAGCAGAATGCGACAGTTATTCCTTGACAGGGTACTGATCAATGGAAAACGAAGGGAGAAATCATGTTTCTTATCAGTTGTCTGCTTCTCACATCCATCACCGGATTTGTTCAAAGCGATGTTCAGAATGAAGTACACGAATGGGGTATTGTTGTTTTTGAAGAGAACTCACCGCTGATGTGTGGTGAGTCCTGGCAGGACATCAACCTCTACCCAGAATACATAAGAGCTGAAGCATGTGCGGAGGCTCCTGTTGTGTGGATCTACGGCGAACCTTTTGAAACCGGCACTTTCACAGTAACAACCGGCGAACAGAGCATCTTTCTTACCTACCCCGTTCCTGACAGAACGGCATTGGGTCTGGCAGAATGGGATATTTCCGCTTATGCCTCCACTGATATCGTGGTGGAAAACATAGAAGAAACACCAATGATACTGGAGGGTGAGGAGACTGTAGACACCTTCGATGGTCCCTTCTGGTGGGCAATGGACTCATGGCGGGAAGTTCAATCTCTATCCCTTTATCAGGAGTACACCGGAATAACAGAAAATTTTCTTTACTATGAGTGTGAATTGCGTTCGGGGTTTACAGATAATTTCTTTGAATGGGGTTCAAACGGCAACCCTGTTTTCACTGGAACAGAAATTCAAGAAGCTCTATACTTCACTCCCGGTGGGATCTTCTCTGTTTCAGTGCCAACTGCTGAATTCACTCCTCTTACAGTACCAATGCTGGGCGGGATAAGTACGAATACCATACTGGATGCATTCTCAGCATGGGGTAGATCCAACCTGGAACCTGCAGAGATAAGCGCACTCTGGGAAACCTGGGAGCCTGTTTTCACTGAAGAAGACTCTTTCTGGCTGGTATTTCCCATACCTGAACAGTACTACAATTCAATAAGCACTATCAGTCTGGAAATGCCTGAATCCCGCCTTATTGTATACAACAGATTATTTCTTGGAGCGGTCAAACTGAATCGGTAAAACCACCACCAAAGGGGGAGGCAATGAAACCAATGATCTCTGTAATTTTAATTATCGCCGCCGGTATTGCTTCTGAAGGGTCGGAAACATGGAATTCTGTCCATGAGTGGGGCGTTGTTGTTTTTGAAGAAGCCAGTATCCAGAAGTGCGGAGGCGCATGGAAAGACACTGGTCTGTATCCTGATTATGTACCTGCTGAAATGGAAGCATATGCTCCTGTTGTATGGATACACGGTGACCCTTTTGTAGATGCCGTATTTGCAGTTTCAACAGGTGACCAGAGAATCACATTTACATACCCCATTCCCGACAGAACTGATCCGGGTATGGTGGAGTGGGATATTTCTACCGGGCATGATACTTTGCAGTCCAATTTCTATGAAGGCCCATTCGGATGGGCTATAGACTACTGGAGAAATGTTCAGTCAATCCCGCTCTTTCAGGAAAGCAGTGGAATTACAGAAGGTTTCCTTTACTATGAATGCACTGTGAGTTATGAGTTTACCGACAATTTCTTCAGATGGAGTCAAAGTGGGAATCCGGTGTTTACAGGAGATGAGATCAAGGATGCTCTATTCTTCACGCCGTACGGAGTGATCCCGGTTACTATCCATCAGGATGAATTTATTCCAACTGACTTTCCGCTAGGTGGGGAAATCAATCCACAGATGGCGCCGGACACATTCCACAGCTGGGCGGATTCACTATTGGAGCCTTCTGAGATCATAGCATTATGGGAAACCTGGAAACCTGTATTCTCTGAAGAAAGCACATACTGGCTGGTTTTTCCAATACCTGAAGAGTACTACAATGAGATAAGTACCATCAGGCTGGACTTCCAGGAAGAACGCAATGTGGAGTATGAAAGATTTTTCCTTGGAGCAGTCAAACTGAAGATTCAGGAATAATCGGTTCTCCCTGCAATACCACAGGGCAGTAGAACGAAATGGAGAAACAATGATTGCAATGCTTGTTGATACAGCAATTTATCATGACGAAAGCACTGCAGTGAATTTTGTTCATGAGTGGGGTGTTGTTGTTTTTGAAGAAAATATCGGACCGATTATCTCTGGAAGCCCCTGGGATAATTCTGTAATGTTCATGAATGACGATCTGTGCGCGGAAGCTCCTGTTGTCTGGATCCATGGTGAACCGTTTGAAGGAGCATTCAGAGTTGAAGTGGGACCCGGTTAGACCATCACAATGGTCTATCCCGAGCCGGACACCCTGAAGCATGAATTTGCTGAATGGCACATCTCCGGTATTCAGGGGATCGAAGAGACCAATGAGAATGCATATGAATATGATGGCCCGTTCTTGTGGGCTGTAGAATCCTGGAGGAATGTGCCCTCTCTTTCTCTTTTCAATGAAAACTCAGGCATCACAGAGAACTTCCTCTACTACGAGTGTACAGTACCCTCCAGCTTCCCGGAAATATTCTTCCACTGGGACTCAACTGGAACCCCTGTTTTTGCTGGAAAACCTGTTGATGATGCCCTGGCGTTTACACCTTATGGAATAGTACAGGCAGCTCTGCGGGGGGATGAATTCGTTCCAAATGAATACCCTTTTGAAGGAATCACATATCCTGAACATGTAGTTGACACATTCTGCCGCTGGGCAGGTTCAAAACTGAAAACTTCGGAGCTCTCTGCTTTATGGGAGACCTGGCAGCCAGCATTTACTGAATCAGGTCACTACTGGCTTGTGTTTCCCATCCCCGAGGAATACAACAACCTTATCAGTACAATAAGTCTTGAGACCACTGACAACAGGGAAATAGAGTACCACAGGCTTTTCCTGGGAGCAGTGAGAATCAGTCTGCCATAACCTTCTCAAAATAGTCAAGACAACGCTTAACATAAGCTCTCTTTTCCCTGTAGGAATGGGGAAAGAAGCTTCGCTTAAAGCCGTATGCCACCAGATTCTTCAGTTGTTCTGCGGAAAGATCAAATACACTAACAGCCTTGAAGAGCTCATCTGTAACCGTGGTGTTGGATACAGTTCTGTTGTCTGTACAGATCGTGCATGAGAGTCTGTTGTCCATCATCTTTTTGAAGGGGTGATCTTCCAGATGCTGCAGCTCAG
>JAGLQD010000081.1 GCA_023136985.1 Candidatus Sabulitectum sp.
GTCAACCATGGAACTCAAGGGGACAAGACCAACCACTTCACTGCCTGTTACCATGAGCCCGAGCTTTTCAGCCTCTTCCTTTGTAACATCAAAACCAATGTGAAGAGGGGTAACTGCAATGTCTGTGAGATTCATTGTAACCTGTGCCGTATTGTACTCTTCGATGAACCACCCGAAGGCTTTGCAGTTCTTCAGGCGACCTTCCTGATTGATCTTTTTGCCGTTTTCATCTCTTGCGAACTTCCACTGACTGGTTCGCTGTGTTCTTCCTGTGTCACGGATGTTAAGAGCTATTTCTTTGGCCATGGAAGTGTCTGAAGTGTTAAGATTTACATTGTAGGCTATAAGGAAATTTCTGGCTCCTATGGTGCATACACCAGTTCGGGCAGTTGCATCATTCCACTCATTCGGACCGAAATCAGGTTTCCACTCAGGCTTGCCCAGTTTGTTCTGAAGGGCTTCGTACTCTCCCTCGCGGATATTGGGCAGCTTTACCCATTCCGGTTTTGATGCTGCATACTCGTAGAGGTAGACAGGTATTGCCAGCTCTTCTCCAACTTTTTTCCCGAGCTTTCTTGCCAATTCAGCACATTCTTCCATGGTTATTCCACTGACAGGAACAAATGGGCAGACATCGGTGGCGCCGTGACGGGGGTGAGAGCCGTGCTGTTTTCTCATATCGATCAGTTTGCCGGCACTCTCGATAACATTGAATGCGGCCTGCAGCACTGCTTCAGGCTCCCCTGCTATTGTAATTACAGTTCTGTTGGTTGCAGCCCCCGGGTCTACATCCAGCACAGATGCTCCACTAACAGAAGACGCTGCTTTTACCACAGCGTCGATAACTTCCTGGTTTCTACCATCTGATATGTTTGGTACACACTCGACGATGCGCTTTGCCATTTGAACACTCCTGTTTTTTTTGTATTCTTGTACAATGGAAAACCACTTAAGACAGCGCAGGTAACATAACAGTCAGGGGGACCAAGTGTACCATGGAATAGTGGAAGGTTATTACGGGAAACCATTTACCGTGAAGCAGAGGAAAATACTTATTGAAGAACTCTCTTCCCTGGAGAATCCGGCGTATTTTTATGCTCCGAAAGATGATCCAGGGCACAGGCTTCTGTGGCGGGAACCGTATTCTGAACAGGAGTGGATGCCCCTGGCAGACTGCATGGGCGGGAATACAGCCTTCTTCTTCTCTTTGAGCCCGTGGAAATTCAAAGATAACGAATGGGGAATTGCAAGAGAAAAGCTTCTAAGAGCTGCTGATTCCGGAGCTGCAGGTCTTTCCATACTCTTTGATGATGTTCCTGATAAGTCTGCAGGGAAACTGGCTGAAAGACAGCTGAATTTCGCTGTGCAGGCACTGGAAGGAGTAGATCTTCCAGTAGTACTCTGTCCGTCAGTTTACTGTGGAGAATTTCTAGAGAGATTTGCTCAATCAGAAGAATATCTTACAGTCTGGCGGGAGCAGATCCCTGTCCGGTGGAGTTCTTTCTGGACCGGACCCATGGTTGTTTCCGAAACAATGTCTGACATGAAGCTGGCTGAGGAACTCCTTGGATCAAGGCCTGTGATCTGGGATAATATTCATGCAACTGATTACTGTCTTCGCAGGATCTACCTGGCTGGCTTGAGCGGTAGAGTTCAGAAGGAATATTCATGGTTCATAAACCCTTCAGAGATATTTCCTGCAGCTCTTCACGGGGTCATGGAACTGAAAGCGGCTCTTGGCCACGGTAGAGAATGGCCAGGAATGCTCGGGGAACACAGCCGTGGCTGGGAGCTGCTGCAGGAGTTTCACTACCTGCCATGGCGAGCAGGAGACACCGGTGGAGAGATACTGGCGCGGCTTTCCAGTGCTGTAAGCGGTAATAATGTTGAGGATGCTCTTGCCTGGTTGAATCAGGCAGTTCCGGAAATGAATACTTTCATTGAATCTGTTCCGCTCATAGAGGGCGGTTGGGAATTGCTTCCAGTTGCACGGGACCTCTACAGATCCCTGTCTGTAATTCGCAGAGCTCTTTTGACAGATGACCCTGCAGCTTCTCTTCATTATTTTATGCACACGAGATTGCCATACGAAAATCCTGCTGCAGCTCTCGCCGCAGAAAAACGCTGAGGAGATTGAAGTGAAGGTTATCCTTGCCGGGTACAACACCGATACAGAGAACGGGTCCGTTACTCCTGAAACAATTTCTGCTGCCTATGCCAGGATCAGTCGCGATCCAGCGCCGATAAATGAGCTGAGAAGATTGTCGTCAACTGAAGTTGAGCAGGCGAGAAGATCCAACAGAACAATTGTCTACAAGTACGGACACGGGTCTATTGCCGAGCACGCAGTGTTTAACTTTGATATTCTTGGGATTTCAAGACTGGCGGCAGAGGCTCTTCAGTCATTCAGACTTACAAGTTTTACAGAGAAGTCACAGCGATACATCCGGATCGGTGAAGACTGGATACTTCCTGAAAAAATGAATCAGTATTCTTCCGTGGTGACGGATCTGTTCAAATGCTACGAGGAGCTTCTGGCAGTTCTGCTGGAATCAGGTCTTTCAAAGACAGAAGCCAGAGAGGATGCCAGGTACATTCTTCCGCTGGCAACAACTACGCAGATGGGTATGACTGTGAATGCCAGGGAGTTGGAACACATGATCCGGCGGATGAAGGCTCATCCGCTTCTTGAGGTCAGAGATCTTGCAATGGCTCTTTACGACGCAGTTCTGCCTGTTGCTCCTTCTCTTATGCTTTTTACAGAGCCAACAGAGGTGGACAGAATTGCACATATCCAACCTCCTTCTGTTTCCTCCAGGGGTGAGGTAGAGCTTTTGAGCTGCGATTCCGATGAAAGGGTTGCAGAGTGGCTCACAGTCATTTTTGGGGAACCGTCTTTTGAAAGAGTTTATGAGAATCTTGGAATCCATGATGCACTGCCAAGATTCTGGGAACTTTTCCGGGCTGATTTCAGACTAACTCTTTCCGCAACCGCTTATGCACAACTTAAAAGACACAGAATGAGCACTCAGCTTGTTTCAGCATACGATTCTGCTCTTGGGGTTACGATTCCGCCAAGTATTGATAATGCCGGACTTGCTGACTTGTTCAAAAAAGAGGCTTCAAAGGCTGCAGACGCCGCCATTGGGCTTGGCCGGATGGCAGGCTATCTGCTTACCAATGCCCATCGTCGTCAGGTCAGATTATGTATCAACGGCAGGGAGTTCAACCATTTCATAAGACTTCGGGACGATGCTCATGCACAATGGGATATCAGAAGAACAGCGGTACAAATGATCTCCAGAGTTAGGAACAAAGCCCCCTTGACAGTGAAGATGACCTGTGGAAAATCCCGCTGGAAAGAGGTTACCGGAAAACCTGCTCAATAAATCTGGGTCTGCCCAGTTTGCTGCCCTGGTATGTTGGTGTAATCCTGAGTAGAACTGTACCCCTTGTGCCCATTATGTCTGCACCGTAATGCCAGGTAAATGTATTGCTGTAGGAATGAGGATTCAGACCAAGAGCGTTTCCAGACACGGTGGCCTGCCGCCAGGTTTCACCATTGTTCAGGCTGTAGTCTATTGACAGATCGATGGTTCTGCCGTCTCGATCTCCCAGTTCGAATGCAATATCAGCAAGCCCTCTCTGCATGTCCATATCTGCTGTAGTGGCTCTGATGATCTCAGGGATATTGGTATTTTCCAGAGTTATCGGGCCGACTGTTTCCGACCTTACAGAATCACCGTCAATTGCAACCAGCCTTATGTCTACATCAAGCCTTGAAACCTCCGGCAGATCAACCGAACTGTTCCAGCTGAGCATTGTGTTGTACCGTGTTGGACCAAAAGGTCCTTTGCTGACAAGCCCTTCTGCCATATGCCAGATGTCTTCACCACCGCAAAGTCTATACTCAATATTAAGTGTGATATCATCACCTTCAACATCGGTAAGGGAGAAATTTACAGGAACAAGACCGCGAAAAACATCGTACACAGATGGAGAGGTTATTCTTGCAGTTGGCTGGGAGTTGTTGTCAAGGTGGAACGGAGCTGAAGGAACGGCGATTCCTCTGTTCTGATCCGAGGGAAGAGCCTGAAATCTTACCTGGTTTACATCGAAACCCGGGAGGTCTTTATCAGATTCCCATAAGACCTCGAAATCGTACCGTCCAATGCCTGCTTCCGCTGCTTCAATCACAGTGGCAGGATACCAGCTTGTACCACCATCTATGCTGTAGAGGTAGGCAACATCCAGCATGCTCTGATCCGGATCGCTGAGTCTGACCCCAAGTGTTACTCTTCCTCTTACTTCAGTTGTGGGAGCAATGATCTGCGCACTGGGAAGTCGATCGGTGTCAATGTGAAGCCCATCAATAAAGTACCACGGACCAGGGTCTGCATCTGCCGCTCGTATTCTGAGTTTAATATCATCTGCATCAATGTGTCCAAGGTCATTTACGGCGTTCCAGGTTACCGGCTCACCGTAAAACCAGGGCTCAATTTCTATGCTGCTGCCACTAAGGTGCATTGTTTGCCAGTTGTCTCCGCCATCGGTAGAAAACTGTGCCTGGAGTTGAATAATGTCTCCTTCTCGGTCTTCCACCGCATAGCCCAGCCTGAACCTGGAGTCATCAATTTTTACAGGAGACTCCATTAGAACAACTGGAGGTCTGTTGTTGTCAATGTGAAGAAGGCCTGATATGCCACTTTCTCCCGGCCCGTAGTTAGAGTATGGAGTTATTCGCAACAGACATCTTCTCTGATCTTCACTTGGAAGATCCTCATCTGAATTCCAGGTGATGGAGCCGGGGTTCTCAGTGTAATTCCGGGTCTCCGTCCAGCTGTAACCGGCGTCAGTTGAATAACTGACAGAAATCCCAGTCCACTCCGTGCAACTGACAGTGTAGGAGATTGATACAGGTCCACTGAACTCTCCTGAAATCTGTTCCACTTCCACAACCGGCAGGAAGTCGGAACCGTAGCATCCGGAGTTGTGCTGATCGCCAAGTGGCAATGGCCATGTGCATGTTGTTGGAAAATGTCCTGTAATCGGATATGCAGAGACAACGCCTCCTGCACCTGTCACAATGAGTTCCGCTGTGCCGTCTCCATTCATGTCTCCAATAACAGGGGAGAAAGTAATTCCCCCGGGATTCATTAACGGGTATCCATTTACTCTTCTGCCTGAAGCGTCCCACGCATAAATTCTACCATTGTGAGTGGTGGCAATCACAGAGGGACCAGCTTCAGTGTAGGAAATAATGGGCTGATTGGGTCTGGAATCGGTGTGGTTGGGCCAGCGCCATCTACCGGCCAGGGATCCGTCTCCATTGAGAAGGTATACAGTACTGTCTATGCAGGCCACTGCAATTTGAGGAAGCTGCAGTTCTTTGTCGAGAATACCTATGGCGATAGCACCGGTTACCGGTCGTGCATCCATGTAAAACGGCCAGCCTTCCTGTTCTTCTCCCAGTAGGTTGTAAAGATGAACTTTACCATCCTGGCTTGCGAAGATCACATCAGCCTGGCCATCGCCGTTCACATCACCCGACACCGGTGTGGTGCCTGTGGGGTATTCTGTAAGCTTTGGCCATCCGGGCAGGCTCAGGCCGTCCATGCCGAGAACAGTAATTCTGCTGTTGTTCGTTGCGCAAACAAGACCGTCGTTAAAACCTCCTCCAAGAGTTATCATGGTTGGCTGATATTGAAGCTGCGAGTTCAGATCCACAGGAAAGCCCTGAATGTTCTCTCCCCGCAGATTTAACAGATGAACCAGGCCATCGCTGGTGCCGAATGAGATCTCAAAATCTCCATCGTCATCAAGATCCACAGCGGTTATGCTGGTGATCACATTGCTGCTGTTGTTCACCGGCCACCCGAATGCTTCATTCCCACTGAAATCAACAAGGTGTATAGAACCGTCATTGTCTGCATATGCAATAAGAGTTTCGCCGGTTGAGCCAGGTACTGCAGCAGGCCGTAGCACGACACCCACTCCAGCCGACAGGGGGAAACAGGGCAATTGACTTCCGCCTGAGCTCCAGGCACCAAGCCCTGCAGTTCCCAGCGGAATAAACAGAACCTGTTCAGAGTTGCTCCTGGTAATAAGCTGAGAATCCCCCCTGGGGGTTGCATCAAGATGAAGTTCCCACATAGGCAGAATGCTGGAAACAGTCAACAATATTAATGCAATGGAACTCAATGGATAGCCTCCCTGTTGATAATGCGTATTGACCTTCAGTATATCGAAAATACCCGTATATCCCCAAGAGGTCAACCATTGTTATGTTTGAGAGTGCTCCCGCAGAGCACGGGAAGCTTGACTGAGCCTTGTTTGTTTGTGATATTAAGTACGATTAGAAGGATATTAGTGTGGGTTATGTTCCGGCAACTATGGAGGAGTTCTATGCGTTTTTCACTCTTGTTTCTACCTGTCTGTGCAGTTGCTGTATTTGCAGGTTCCCTTCCGTACGCATACGGTGGTGTAATCAACGCTCCTGATGCCTATGTGCTTGAGCACACCGAGGTTGAAGTAGGTATTGCTGCAACTGCTTTTTCCTTTGAAGATTCACTGGGAGCTGCAGACAGTGATGTTAAGCTTACAGGTTATCTAAATTTTGGAATATTGAGTTACGGTGACATAGGTGCTGCATATTTAGCAGGCGGTGGGTTTGTTATTAACGCGAAAGTAGCCATTTTAAAAGAGGGAATAGCGGTTCCTGCGTTTGCCCTCGGTGTGCAGAATGGCATTGGTTCCGAACATGTTGACTGCTTTACCGGCCCACCGGGAGTACCTGATTCCACAGGTCGTATACCCGGGCAGTGGGACGAAGACGGTTTGTATAATTACTCCCATTCCCAGAACTGGTCTGTGTATGGCGTGGCTTCCAAGGACATGCGTTATCTTATCGGTATGCCTGTTACATTGAATTTAGGTATCGGTATAGGCCGCTTTGTGGGCATAGTAGGCGAAGGCGGTGCCATGGGCATAGGCAGTGCTATTGCAAATGGTATGTTCGGGTCAATGGTATGGGAGCCGGGTGAGGATTTCTCTTTGGCTTTTGAAATGGACGGACGAGACTTTAATCTTGGAATGACTTACTCTGTTGGAAAACATGTGGATCTTCATCTGGCCTGGGCTGAACTGGAGCAGACGGTCTTCCCTCCGGAAGGTCAGAACAAGCAGGATGTTATGCAGAATTCAAAAATTACAATTGCTGTTTCTTCAAGGTTTGGTCCATTACTGGGAGCCGGTCGACTTGAGTTGGAGCGTGAGCAACAGCGTATTGAAAGAGCCAGAACGAGGCTTGACGAGCTTGAAGCAAGGCGCAGGGCTGCAGAATCCGAGCTTCAGAGGCTTCGTGATCTTCTGGATGAGCCCAGGTAGGTTCAGAAATGGCTTCTCAAATTAGATTATTCACAATATTTCTAGCGTTTTCTGTTTTGTTCAGTTCTGCTGTTGCGCAGACCCCTGATCCGCTGGCAGAAGAAAATTTAACAGAAGAGATCAGCATTGTTCTGCAGAGGGCTCAGGATGAGCTGGAGAATCTTGAGACTCAGATCATGCGTGAGGAAGAGAGGCTTGCAAGGATCGAAGCTGAGCTTATACAGCTCCGCAGGCAGCGTTCTGTTCTTTTCAGTGCTCAGTCTGCTTTTGAGCTTGGCGAAGAGCTTTATACCAGCGGCTCCATAGTCTGGGCAAGAGATGCTTTCATATCAGTGGTGGAGAATTTCTCTGATTCCGAGTATTACGACGCTGCACTTTTCCGACTTGAGCTGATATTCTTTGAACTGCAGGACTACGAGGGAGCAGTTGATTACTTTGAGACCCTGAAAGAAGTTTCTCCCGGCTTTGAGTATGCTGATATAGCCATTATCGTCGGTGGTCTCGCCAAGTATCATATGGGTGAATTTGCTGATGCCCGCAGAACTTTGGAGCAGGTTTCCGTGTCCGGTGAAAACACCTCTCTTGCCTCATATCTTATTGCGGTAACTTATGTAGCAGAGGATA
>JAGLQD010000082.1 GCA_023136985.1 Candidatus Sabulitectum sp.
GTATGGAAGCTTAACGAAGACAACACTGTCGCCTGTGTAAAGTATGTAGCTGTTGGCGATCCAGGAATCAGGGTCACAACTTCCGTAAGTGGTACCTGGCTCCTGGAAGTAGCAAACATGACCATTTCCGAATTCGCCGAAGCTTCCGCTGTACAGCCATACATCGTCATCGCCTTTGCTTTCGTCATAAGCGTAGATATCCTGCTCGAAAGAAGCAGAGTAAGCGCTTCCTGGCTCTCCGGAAGTTGCTCCGAAGATGAATCCGCTGTAAGTGGATGATGCAGAGTTGTTATCATAGATCGTGTAAGTGGTGCTGATAATATTCGGCATTGTGCTCACGGCATTGGAGTTTGCTGATGATGTGTCGTCACCCTTGTAGGCAATAACTACATAGTCACCGGCATTTGTCGCGTTGTGTGTGTAGGTGGTAGTGGTGCTTTCGCCAAGTTCTGTGTATGAACCTGTTGCGTCAGCGGCGAAGTAAACCTTGTATCCATCAACATCATCAACAGCAGACCATATAAGCACAATTGTTCTTCCAGCACTGCTGGCATCAAGCTCAAGATTCCCAACGATGGCAAGGTCTCCGCCTTCGCCTGTGGTATCACCGGCACAACCGGCAAGAGCAGCGATCATTACTGCAGCAAAAATTAAACTAAGTTTCCTCATTAATCTTCCTCACTTTCATTTTCTGTTAACGAAGAGTCACGCCCTCCGACTAAGGAAAATACCCACAAAGGCAAATGGTGTCAAACCCCGGTACTCATCAGTCGTGAAGGTTGCATGAACAGCAATTCAACAGATGTGACAGAAGGAGGAGGGGGCCTCCTCCTTCTAAAATGTAATACTTCTGCTCTAGATCGCGTTGCTTGTGAAAAGCGTAAGCCCCAGAGTATTTGACTGGTATTCGTACATGAAGGTTACTACAGTACCGTTTTCGGTCTCGTCAGCTGTTACAGTGAGCCCGTACATCTTGGCATAGGCACTTGTAGTACCACTCTGGTAGGGGAGTTCAACGAAAACAACGCTGTCGGTTGTGTAAAGTTCATAACTGTTGGTTATCCATTGACCGTCCGGATCACAGTTTCCGTAAACACCGGAAGCCGGTGTCTGGAAGTAACTCTGACGACCATTCCCGAAGGTGCCGAAGTTGCCACTGTAAAGCCATACATCTTCATCACCCTTGCTCTCATCGTAAGCATAGATGTCCTGGAGGAAATCTGCAGAACTGGCCATACCTGTGGCTCCGGAATCAGGTCCGAAGATGAAACCGCTTGGTTTGTCTCCAGCAGAGTAATTGTCATAGATGCTGTAGGAAACATCAATGACCATAGGCATGGTGCTGACAGTTGCTGAATACTCTGCAGAGTGGTTATCGCCCTTGTAAGCTCTGATGGAATAGGTACCGGCATTAACAGCATTGTGCGTGTAGGTTGTTCCTGTAACTTCTCCGGCACTGATCCAGTCGCCGGCGCCATCGGTCTTGAAATAGATCTTGTAGCCATCAACATCGTCAACAGCAGACCACACAAGAACGATTGTTCTTCCTGTACTGGTAGCATCCAGCTGAAGATCCTGAACAACAGGAAGATCGTTAGTGACTTCCGTACCACCACAACCAGCCAGCAGAGCAACAAGCACCGCCATCAAAAAAATACTGAGTTTTTTCATCATATTCCCTCTCTCTTTTTTAGCCGTTTACTTCCGAAACACATCACTGGTGATATACACAGATCAGCAGACATTGAAAAGAACCTCAAGTTCCGCAAACTTTTCTGTAATTATTCTTCCCTGTTTATTCCGTCAATTGATTTCCAGGCAGCAGACCTTACAGCAAGTGAAGGGTCGTCCAGAAGTGCCTGAAGCGCAGCAACTGCCGGCTCTCCAAACTCGCCCAGTGTAACTGCTGTCTGCCGTCTTACTCTTTCCTCTTCTGACTGGGCGAAGGGTGTGATAAGAGGCAGAGATTCATTATTGCCTATATCACCCAAGGTTCTTATAAGCGTAGTAACCATTCCAGTGGAAAGAGAATCATTCAGTATTGTCTCCAGGTAAGGGCGGGCTTCTTCTCCGCCAACCTCACCCAGCCACTGGATCAAATTCCCCTGGTTTCTTCTTTCTGTTTCAGATGGAAGAATTCCAAGCATCTCTTGTATTGCGTACTCGCAATTTTCTGTAAATACAGCCTTTATCGCCCTGTGCTCCAGCCCGTCCCATGATCCCAGATGTTCTTCCAGGATGAAGTCGACCGCTTCTCTTCCTCTTGACGCAAGCTCTTCTCTGTGGGCAAGAACCCTCTCTCTGTTCCCGGAAACCCCCCACTCTGATGCCACAGCAAACAGCGAATCCATATCAAGAGATTCCGGATCACCGACCTCTTCCACCTCATCCTCTGGAACTGGCGAAACTGTTGAAAGATCAAAACCAGCAGAATACTCTCTGCTCCAGACAGTGGAATCAGCCCCTCCGCCCAGATAGAAGTCTCTATCCGCAAGATCAAGGAAAAGACCGGAGCCGGCTGAACCTCTTGCCCATCTGGACTGGCCCTGCCCCATTCCACGCACAGCGTACAGATCTGAACCGGAACAGTCTATAAAAACCGCGGCGGAATTGGTCAGAGCGAGACCCTGCCCGCCATCTGTGGCAAAGTAATCGTTACCTTCCATGTCCAGAAGAAAACCTGTTGAAAGGTCATGGGCACTGCCCTGAGCAGGACCGTTCCGGCTCACATACTGATCGTCTCCACTGAGGTCTACAAGTATTCCTGAAGCCAGATGAATACCGGCGCCCTGGCTGTACTGTGCAGATGAATAGATATCCTGACCACCGGCATCAAAGAGAATTCCAAGAGAATAGTAGTAAGCGCTGCCCTGGCCGAACACCTCTGCCCTGTATGTGTCATTGCCATCTCCCAGATCACAGAGAGTTCCAATACCCCCTGCGCAGAAAGGCCGAAGGCCGATTCCAAACCCCTGGGACATCGCGATATTGTCACGGGGAAGCAGGGGTTCATGGGCGTATGTGAATCCTGCCAGATATGTATCATTTCCGCTGCAGTCAACCAGATCTCCAATACCCCCGGGTCCTCCGAAGCCCTGACCGTAAGCACTTACCTTGCGGACATCATGGCCGGAACTATCAATAAGAAGTGCTCTACCAAGGGTTGCCGCCCCCTGGGAATGAATATCCGCAGTCATGTAGTCGTTCCCGCCAAGGTCAGCAAAAAGTCCACAGCCCATAACAGCTGATCCCTGGGACAAAGAACTGCCCCGGTACACATCATCTCCCTGAAGATCGATCAGTGCCCCGTAGCCCATGAAGCCTGATCCCTGAGAAACCGGTGAATCAGAAGAATAGGTATCATTGCCGGAAAGATCAGCGATCAGGCCAACTGGAGCACCAAGAATGCCAATACCTTCTCCACCGCACAGGTACAGGTCATCTCCACCCACATCAATGATCAGGTCATATCGGAATTCTCCGGTGTATACATTCCGATTCCAGTCACCGATAACCCATGTTATCTCCGAGTCCGTGGAATAGTCCACCACCCAGCCTTCCACGCCCGGTGCCTGTACTGTTCCATAGTTATCCTGAAGATCCAAACCCTTAACAAGACCGATAACCAGCTCCGGTGATGGGCAGTCAACAGGTGGCCAGCGCACAAGCAGATCAGTGTATTCATCCAGATCAAGCTCGATGTCATCCTCTGCAATAGGAACTGGAAAACCGCGAGAAGAGTAAAGAATTCCCCACTCACCCGGCGTTCCAACAGAATCGTTATCCGCCCACATCCCAGTGCAGAGCAGTGCAAGAGAATCAGCACAAGACAATGTATCAAGAACAGAGAGAAAAGAGCCTTTTGTTCCGGCAAGAACAGATATCAGTGAATCAACCCCGCCATCAAGCGGTTGGATGAAAGAAAGCTCCATCGCTTCATGATACACAGAATCAGCCACCACAGGCAGAGCCCACACATCCTGAATACATCTGACAACTGTGCTGTCTGCAAGCTTCACAGAAGTAGCCCAGTTGCGATCAAAGTTCATTTCCTCCGGTGTGATTCCAGCTGAATCAAGAGCAACAGATGCCGCATCCATCACAGGGGATGGAACAAGAGACACCAGTAAAACAAGTTGAACAATTAATGCAAGCACTACGCCCCCAGTACTCAGTTAGATCAAATTGCGGAATAGAAATACTTAACCTATAATGCCATCAGTCCGTCATTAACCGTTTTCTTACCCAGATCGGATTTCGTCGACAATCAAGCACAGAGCTAACAATAACAACATTATTGACTGTTTTGTAGTAAATCGCGAATGGAAACCTATTAGAAAGTAATCTGTAGTGCCCGAAAACACTCAGATGAATTCCTCCAAAAAATGCGAGAGAGTCTATATCAGAATAGAGAGAGTCAAAAAAGTATCCCCCCAAGCCCGTAGATTGTCGCTCATAAAAGTAGTAGCCCTCTTCCAGATCCCTCTCTGCAGAGCTAAGAATCTGCACCTTCATAAAACATTCCGTCTGATTCTTTCTTTAGCTTCTTCCCAATCGGAAACGGTCACTTTGCCAGAGGCAAGAGCCTCTTCCCTGTCTTTGAGTACAGCCTCATGCCAGTGAGGAGATTCAAAAGCCTTCTCCTCTCCAATTAGATCATCCCAGATCAATTCAAGTAGATCCAGCTTCTGAGCATAGGTATACTGAGACAGAGGTAACTCAATCCTATTCATAATATTCCTCTCCGTTTTCAATCCTTGTGATATTATCGGCAAGAGCAAGGCAAAGTCAAGTACGAAGAGCTGTGGACTCACAAAAGACAGCTCTATTAAGAAATACAGGCATGTCCGATCTCTCTGGTAACAGTGTTTCGCCATTGACAAGTTAAGATTGTTTCTCCAGTATTCACCGCATGGGTTGGGGGTGGCTTCAAGGTGAAGTCTGAGATATACCCCTGGAACTTGATCAGTAAACAAACTGCGGTAAGGAAATCCATATCAATGAAAGCTACATTAGATCCAAATGTCATCATGGTTACCATAATGGCCGCCAGGGTTCGAGAACTGCACCCTATGATCCATCACATCACCAACAGCGTGGTAATGAATTTTACAGCCAACATCACCCTTGCCATGGGTGCTGCGCCTGTAATGGCACCGTCAATTGCAGAGTCAGCAGAGATGGCCGGATACGCTGGAGCTCTGCTTCTTAACATCGGCACGATCAATCCGGAGCTTCTTGAGAGCATGATATCTGCAGGCAGAGCAGCCAACGCAAATAATATTCCAGTGATTCTTGACCCAGTGGGGGCAGGTGCCACAAAACTGAGGACTGATGCAATCTCAACTATTCTTTCGGAATTGAAGATCGCTGTGGTTCGCGGTAATGCCGGTGAGATTCTTTCCCTTGCTGGAACAACAGGTGGCGTACGGGGCGTTGACTCTCTGATCACAGGAGAAGGCAGCGAAGAGGTGTTTTCCTCATTTGCCGCTGAAACCGGGATAGTAACAGCTGTAAGCGGTGAAACAGACTTCATTACCGATGGGACAGACTGGATAAAGGTATACAACGGGAACCGTTTGATGACATCGATCACAGGAACCGGATGTGGAGCAACTACAGCAGCTGCCTGCTTCGCTGCATCGGGAACCCCACTGCTTCAATCGGTAGCAGCTGGCATTGCATGTTACAATATTGCCGGAGAGATCACCGCAGAGAACTGCAAGGGTCCCGGATCTTTCGTTCCTGAATTCATAGATCAACTTGCCAGTCTTGATTCAGATACAATTGCGAAAAGGCTTAGGATGGAAGTAAGTCAGTGAAGCCTGATCTAAGAACAGCTCTTAAACTTTATCTTGTCACAGACCCTGTGCTTCACAGAGGGCGTGGTGTTGCTGCAACCTGCGAAGAAACACTGAAGGCAGGAGTAAGATTTGTTCAACTGCGGGATAAAAAAGCGTCAACCAGGTCTCTTTATGATTCTGCTCTGGCACTTCGCAACCTGTGCAATACGTATTCAAGCTATTTCGTTGTAAATGATCGCATTGATGTTGCCATGGCAGTGAAGGCAGACGGAGTTCACCTGGGGCAAAGCGATATGCCTGCGGATGCAGCCCGCTCTATCATGGGTTCTGAAGCAATTATCGGAGTATCTGTAAGAACCATTGAAGAAGCTGAAAAAGCGCTGACTGATGGAGCTGATTACATCGCTGCTAATCTGGTATTCTCCACCGAGACTAAAAAAGACATCAAAGAACCTCTGGGGCTTGAAATGGTTTCCATCCTCTCAAGGGCTTCGTCTTTACCCATGATTGCAATCGGCGGGATCAATCCGGAGAACACAGCTCTTGTAATGGATGCAGGCTGCACCGGGGTGGCAGTTGTAACAGCAATAATGAATGCTGATTTACCTGCTCTTCAGGTTGAGAAATTTCTGAAGATTCTAAGTCAATGAAAACACTTCCCCTGAAAGAGTGTTCGATGGTAAAAATGAGATGGTCAATCTCAATAATTATTTTTTGTTATGCCTGTATTAAAAGAATTAGAACTCAGCGATCTGCGGATAGTGAACAATTGCTTTGAACATATTATTGTCTCTGTCATTGACAAATTCAATATTGCTGTATGCTTTTAAGGCTCGACGAATTCCCGTTCCCAACCCTCTATAGGGCAGTATTCTTGTTGCAAATGAAGTAAGAATAGGATTTCTGATGTTTGAGTTACCACTCTTTATATTTGAGATGGTTAAGTTGTTCGGCAAATGCCCGGGGTTGATGATCTCAAATCGGTTGCTGAAGACCATGATTCGTATTGGTGACGAAACAAAATAGTCTCTATGAATAATTGCATTAGTTATCAGCTCTTCAAAAACAATTTTGGGAATTTCAAGTTCTCCAAGAGAATTCACTCCCTGACCATTTTGAATCCTTCTGATATTTCTTAAAATGTATTTCAGGGAACCATCAAACATGTCTTTTATTGTACCGGAATAATCTTCGCTGTCTATGTAATTATCGTCACTGATCTCAACGCCCGGGTAATGTACACACTTTACAATAAATACCGGTAATCTATACACAGTGTTTTTACCAAACAGCAGTGCCCCGGCAATGTTAAGAGTGCCGTTTCTACTCAAATCCATGTTCTCTATGATTTGATGTAAAGGCAGATCCTGTTCCTCAAATTCCTCACCGAATTGCTTTCTGTAAAAAGCCGAAAATACTTTTTCATCAATATTGTCAGCAGTCATTCTTGGGACAAGAACTTCATCGCCGTGTAGCAGTCCACCTATGGTGTTACTGAAGGCGATCATTTCCTGAGCCACGGAAAGCTCATTGGTAACATCAGCTTTGAATTGATGGCTGCTATCTTCATCACGAGCAATAATCTGCAACAATTCAGTGTTGTCTATGCTTTTCAAAATTCATTCCTTTTGCTTCTGTTTCCAGTAAGAATATGCTTTAGATCTCCATGGGAGGGCAAGTAGCTGAATAGCTGTCTTCAAATCATCCCTCATATTCTGAAAACATTTTTCTTCTGAAAATCAGGCAGATAATGGTCTGGAGAGGAATCAGGCTCCTGAATAAGAGTGTTTGAAAGACCAAGCTCCTCCGCTGTTTCAACAGCTTTCCAGTACTCTGATGGTCTCAGCTTCCTGGAGAGAAGAACAAACTCATCCGCCCGGTACACCGGGTTATACTGAGACATCAGGCTCACTGAAATGTCTGTTGATACCGACGCAATGAAGCAAAGTATCTCTTCCGTGTCAGCAAGATCATTGGGAAGAACCAGATGTCTGATGCAGAGACCTTCTGTGGCTATTCCATTTTCTATTTTCAGTGGCCCGACCTGTCTGAACATTTCCTTTATGGAAGCTCTTGCGGCCTCAGGGTAGCCTGGTGTATCAGAATACTTTCTGGAGTAATCTTCACTCCAGTACTTGAAGTCAGGCAGATAGATATCCACAAGACCTTCAAGCATGACCAGTGCTTCCACTGTTTCAAAGCCGTTTGAGTTCCAGATAACGGGAACGGTCAGACCTTTCTTCCTGGCTATCTGAATTGTTTCAGCAACCAGTGGCAGGTAATGGCCCGGAGAAACAAAACCAACTGTTGGGCAGCCCTGTTCCTGAAAGTCGATCAACTTCACCGCAAGGGCGTCAGTCGTGTATTCCGTGCCCCCTCCGGACCTGCTGATCTGGTGATTCTGACAGTAGACGCAGTTCATGGAACAGTGGTTGAAGAACACATTGCCAACACCATTCTCTCCTGCGAGAAACGGTTCTTCTCCCTTGTGAACAACAAGCGAGGCGACCTCCATTACAGAGCCCGCCCCACAGTAACCTTTTTCACCGGAAACCCTGTCCACACCGCACCGGCGTGGACAGAGCACGCAGTTCTTAAATATATCCGTGTGCTTCATCTATGGCGTCGTTAAGCATCTCTGTACCTGGAAGCACAAATCTTCCGCAATTTATGATGAAAACTTCCCTGCCACCAGGATGGATCACACTGATAGAGTCCAGCGAGCTGTAGGGGAGAGTCACGTCGGTATGCTTGTTGGTGTAGGCAAGTGAAGGGTCTTCCCTGCGCTGAATTGTCTTCTCATTATCAACGGCGATCATGGTCTTGCCAGTGATCGGGCTGGGCTTCTGAGAGTCTTCCGACCATGAGTAGCATGTATCACCCACGGCAAAGTGAGGGCCCATCTTCTCCAGAATAAGAATGGGAAGCAGACCCATGATCTTGTATTTCAAAGCCATGGCATAAACAACTGTGTTTGTTCCTATGGCAAATTCACCAAGCGGAAGGGTTTTGTGAGGAAAGAAGAGGTTCTCGGTTATGTAATCCTTTCCCCGCTCCGGGTCATCGAAGTTGTTGCATGACCATTCAGACACATATCCATCTTTGAACTCAAGACGAATGTTGTCGTACTTCAGACCTCTCAAGAATGACTCTTCAACATGAAGCAGACCATTTGTTCCCTTAAGTTTCGGCGAGGTAAACACTTCACCAAGAGGAATGTTAACCGAGGCAAGACAGTTCTCGAAAATGGTCTCTTTTTCGGGATCGTTAATGGGGCACAACGCCACCTTAAGATCGGTTTCGTTGGTTCCGCTTCCAAGAATATGTGCGTACTCCGCACCATCCATGGCATCAATAATGGCCTGTTGAACCGGTCTGTATGTTTTGTTTGAAAGGGTGTTAAGCCTGACAGTATCCTTAAAAATCTCCTGGAAGTCACCCTGAATCTCAGGGGATGGAAATGCGATGATCTCGAAACTGGTTTCATCTCCCGGCATGTATTCGTTGGAGACTATCCGGTGTTCCTGCATCTCTCTGTTGAACAACCCTGAAGCAGTGTCATCTGCTTTACAGGCTTCCGGTTTCAGCACAGGGCTGAAAGGAGGTTCTCCAAAGACCTCAACATATGCAGCGCCTGAGAATGTGCCGAAGATATCAGCCATTCCGCTGTAAACATCTTTCAGCACAGTCAGTCTTTGTTCCACTGATTCCTCACTGATGCTGAGAGCATAGTCGAAGCGATGGTCGTATACTGCCTGTCTGTTAAATTTAGTGCCCATCACCGCTCTGATGAACATTTTAAGACCATACTCTTCGAACCCTGCAATGAGGCCTGGAATCAATCTCTCATAGCCCACAGGCATTCCCAGCGCCAGGGAATTCTTGATGGTATGGTCCATACCGGCCTCGGTGAAGCCCTCGATGTATGCCTCAACCATGGTCTCCACGATAAGCCTGATATCCTCTTCGGGAAGAGAATTGATAAAAGAAGCTGTTTTAAAACTGTTCTCTGTTATCCTGACCCCGTATCTGTAAAGATATGAAAGATCATCTGGAGTTGCGGCAAGGGCCAGATCAGTATAGAAGCTGCTTGCTGAATCGTAGTTCCTGCGGTACAAATTCTCTTCCAGATCCAGCCTGCTCTCTGACCATCTTTCTTTCATCAGTGCCGCAAAACCATCCTGACCTGCTATTCTTGCTTCAAGCCAGTGGTCTGCCCACTGCTCAACTGCAGGAGCATTTCCTCTAAAAGCGTTATTGAAGAGCAGAAGTACTCTGTAATTGAAAACAGAGACAAATCTTCCAAGCTCTTCTCCAAAAACCTGTACCGCCTTTGCAGGATTTGCCAGCCCTTTTTCGTAGGCATTATCAAGAAGCGGAGCCTGGGCTTCCTCATTCAGTTCCTTAACTCTTTCCTCGCTTGCACCATCGTTCAGATCGTTAAGAATTGTAAAGGTGAAGAGAATCCTCTCCCCTGTTTCTCGAAGAAACAAATCGAAAGGGTTATCTGTTCCCAGTTCATCCAGTACTTTTTTGATATCGTGTTCTCTAGCCATGGTTACTCTCCTCCGATTCCATTCCCCGGATAACCCGGGCGTACTCTGGATTGCTTTTCAGCAAGTCGCTGTGAATTCCAGTATCCATTAGTTTTCCGTTACTTATAAAAAGAACCATCTCACTCTGTCTTACTGTTGCTTCCCTGTGTGTAACAACCAGAGTCAGAGGACTCAAGCCCCCTGATCTGAGATTCTCCCAGAAAGCATCTTCCTTCTGCGCATCAAGAGCGGCGGTGCAATCATCAAGTAGAAGCAATGAGGGTTTTCCCGCAAGAGCCCGGGCTATTGCGATTCTCTGCCGCTGACCTCCACTGGCACCAACACCCCTCTGACCAAGGATCTTGTTCTCTCCAAGTTCATCCTCTCCGATACCGGCAACCTTCAGAGCATTTTCGATATCAGCATCAGATACGTGATCCCTGCCGAATCTGACATTCTCTTCAACAGATTCGCCAAGAAGCACAGAGTCCTGTGGAACATAACCCAGAGCCGACGTAATGTTTACCTCTCCAAGCTCTTTACCGTTAACTGTAATGCTGCCGCTGTCCGCAGGCAACAGACCTGTGAGCATTTTCAGAAGGGTTGTCTTGCCGGATCCAACTTCACCAACCACTGCTATCACCGAGGGTGCCTTGAAGTGGAAGTTCAAGTCCCTGAGCCCGCCTCCACCGTCATAGCTGAAAGAAGCGTTCACTGCCTGGATCTCGTTAACCCTTTCCACTGGTTCCCCGTCTTCATTCTGTTTCTTCTGCTGGGGGAAGTCCATAACTTCCATCTCTCTGTCAATTGATACAAATGCCTGACGGGAAGCAACAAAGAGGTTTGGAATATCCATCATGGGAGCAAGAAGCATATCCAGATAAACATAAAAGGCGTAAAAATCACCTATCCCGATCTTGTCATCAATTACCATAAGACCACCAACCAGCATAACAGTAACCTTCCCCACCTGGCCTATGATGCTGTACAGTCCGTGTATGATCATCTCCAGCTTCATAAGCGAGAAATCAATGTCGAACCTCTCATCAAGAAGACGATGAAGCCTTGCGGCAAGAGGTTTTTCCGCACGGTAGGCTTTGACGATTGCTATGCCGTCAAAAGTACTGTCAAGCAAGTCGTTGGTGTGACTGGTAGCTTTTCTGCTGGCTGTTACTTTCTTTCCAAGCCTGTGCTCCACTGTATAAAAGATGAACAGCATCACCGGCAGTGGAGCCATGGCAATCAGTGTAAGCTTCCAGCTCATAAAGAACATCACAGCCATACAGAACACCAGTCTGGAAGTTGATTCAAGAGCCCTGAAAAACGCACTGCAACTGAACCATGCAATCCTGGGGTAATCTGTGATGTCGTCGGTAAGGCGGGTGGTGAGATCCCCAGGGCGGAACTTGTTGAAAAACCGCCAGTCCTTCCGCATGATCGCTCCGAAAACATCATCACGAACCAGAATTCCTATTGTGCTGTTGATTATTGCTCTGGCACCGGGATACAGCCCTGCCACAAACCTTGCAACTGCCAGCCCTGCAAGAACCCATATTATCTTATTGAATCCTGCAGAATCCGGGGTTCCCAGAATAGTGTGCACATGGTCAAGCAGATATCTGAACACCAGAGGAAAACCAAGTGCAACCACGCTTGAAAGCAGGGTAAAGAGGATCAGGAACACCATATACTTTCGAACAGGTTTCCAGTAGTTAAAGATCCATTTCAGATACTTCGACCATTTCTTCATGCCTTTACTGAGCAACTGGGTCACCTCCGAACTGAAGGTTGTGAAGTCTTGCATATATGCCGTTCTTCACAAGCAGTTCGCTGTGGGTCCCCTGCTCTGCTACAAGTCCATGACGAATAACAATTATCTGCGAAGCATGAACAATTGTGGCCAGCCTGTGGGCGACCACAAGAGCCGTTCTACCATACATGGCAAGATCTGTAGCCCTCTGAATTCTCTGCTCGGTGCCGGGATCAACACTTGACGTGGCCTCATCAAGAACAAGAATCTCCGGTTGCCGAAGCATAGCTCTTGCAATGTTTATCAACTGCCGCTGGCCCATTGAAAGGTTCGTTCCACCCTCGCTTATCCTTCCGTCCAGACCGCCGGGGATCCGTTCCAGCAACTCATGGGCTTCTATGATCTGCAACGCCTTTTCCTGCTTTTCTCTGGAAACTGAGTGGTCAAATACAGTGAGGTTGCCGGAAAGAGTTCCACTGAACAGGTTAACCTCCTGCAATACCAGACCCAGACCACTTCGCCAGGCATCAAGTGTAAACTCATAAATGTTAACACCATCGATGGAGATTCTGCCCTTTTCAATGTGATAAAATCTCATGAGCAGTGAAACGATGGTGCTTTTCCCGCCACCGCTGTCACCAACCAGAGCAACGGTCTCTCCTCTTGTGAGTGTAAAGCTGACACCCTTCAGAGCCCACTCACTTTCCTCTGAATAGCGAAACCAGACATCCTCAAACTCGATCCTGTTCCATGGATTCGGGAAACCGGAATTTTTCAAACTTCCATCAGGTGTCTGGGTGGAAGTATCCAGTATCTCCATCAGTCTTTCACCGGAGGCCAGTGCTCTCTGTATCTGGTTCAGGGTTTCCGAGAACATCACAAGGGGACCGAACAGCCGTCTTGTGTATTCAACAAACATCACAACAGTACCCACGGTAACAACTCCGCTGATAACACCAGGTCTGCCTGAAACCAGTATCACACCGATTGCAGCTATCTCAAGAGAACCAAGAAAACTCCAGAATGTGTATTCCCAGAGATGGGCCTTGACTTCTTTCCTGAAGTAATTCTTCCCCTGGTCGTGCATTTTCTTCAAGGCATATCCAGTGGAACCGAATACCTGAAGCACAGGTACTGCCCGAACATATTCTGAAGCAACCGCAGCTATTGACGCGTATGCCTTTCGAACATCCATCCACATACCGCGCATTCTCCGCAGCACGAACAATGCGATCAGCCCAACAGGAATGGTTACCGCCAGTACACGCAGGGCTATGTAGCTGTTCGCTTTGAACATGATCAAAAGAGTACCAACCACCATTGCTGCATTTCGAAGAAGAGCCATGCTGGTTTCACTGAAGAGCATCCTCACCCTCTCCGTATCGCTTTCAACACGAGCCATGAGCTTTCCGGATGGGTTCGCATGAAAAAAGCCCATGGAAAGGGTCATCACATGATCAAACAGCTTCCGCTTCAGTGAACGAACAATGGAAAGACCTATACGGGTTGCCACGATTACCTGTGCATAGGAAATTACCATGGTAACAAGAAATATCAGAGCAAAAAGACCGGACAGCTTCACAATATCTGATGTACTTCCTGCAGGAATTGCATCATCTATCACTGCACGAAGCACCAGAGGCCCTGCAAGCTCCCCCGCTATTGCAAAGAACAGAAGAAAGATCGCCAGACTGAATGCTTTCCAGTGTGGTTTAAGATAGGGCAGAAACCTTAAAAGCAGCTTTGCTGAGCTTACTCTATGGCTTTTACTCGTTGAATCTTCGTCATAAAAGTTATGTATCAATTTGGTACTCCGTTCAAAACATTGAATCTACGGCACCGTGTGCCTGAAAAAAGAAGGTTGTTTGCAAACCGTAAGAGCTGAAAGCCCTTAAATTACTGAGTGCCTCATGATCATTAAAAACCTCCTTGTTGAACGGGGTGCGAGAACATGAATGATAATTCAAAACTTCCATTTGTCAATCAGCTAAGAATATGCAATGGAACAAACCGGGTTTCTTTATGGTATATTTTTTACTGCATCGAGAAAAGAAGGGAGAAACTTTGATGAGGAACAATGCAGGAATAACGCTTACAGGAGCAATTCTGCTTGCTTCTCCAGCTGTAAACGCAGATGCCTCTGATGTCCAGTCAGTTATTGAATCAGAAGACTGGAAAACGCTAAAAGACATCTGGGAAATCATCGATCAGATAAGGCCAGCAGATCGCTTCTCTGTTTTTCCTATTGCTGGAGAAAAGGGAGACTCTCTCAGATCGGTTATTGAAACACTGCTGCTGGAAGCTGACATTGAGGATCCACACCTCCAATCTGCAATACTCCTTATTAAAAGAATCACTGCAACAAGGATCTTTCACA
>JAGLQD010000083.1 GCA_023136985.1 Candidatus Sabulitectum sp.
AGGAAAAAAATGGGCATTACTGCAGTTAAATCTTAGTGAATGATTCAAGGGAACTGACATCAGCCAACTGAAGTGCTAGATTTCATTTTCTGACAAAGAAGGGAAACAATGAAAGCATCTGGTTTGTCATCACTATACTATCGCTTTATCGCATTCTGGGTGAAACTTGCAGGTTCCGGTTCCCGTGTTGAACGAATATCCAATATGGTGTCGGCTCTGCGCGGCGCTTTGTCTTCCTCCAGAAACAACCTGTATACAGCTCACCTCAAGCGCATCTTTCCCAGCAAAGACCAGGAATGGAGAAACAGTGTACTGGCTGGCTACTGGAGAGTACACGAGAGAAATCTGTTCGCTCTCTTCTACTTAAAAAGCAAGGTATACGCAGACCTTGAAGACAATATCTCATGGATCGGCAGAGAACATATTGACCGGGCTATTGCACTGGGCAAGGGAGTACTGCTGCTGGTTCCCCACTTCGGGGACGAAAGAAGTCTTCATGTGATTCTGGGAATGGAAGGTTATCCTGTTGATGTGATCACAAGCAGATACAGCGACATGCCACAGTATGCCCGTGATTGCAGGCTGGGTATCGGCAGAAAGTGGAACAACCTTCATTTCCCTGACGAGAATCCCAGATGGATGTACAGAACCCTTCAAGCAGGAAGAATCATTCATTACGCTTCCACAGCCTACGGTGGCCCTGGCGGAACATGGATAAACAACTTCGGAGTTCCAGTGCTTGTACCTTCAGCACCATGGAAACTATGGAAACGAACCGGTTGTCAGATCATTCTTGCTTCCTGCTCACAAACTCCGGGCATGGGTTTCAGTTTGCGGTTCACTCCCATCGATCCGCCTGAAGACCGGATAGCTTTCTCACAGGTTATCGGTGAGGCAACTGAGAAACTTGCTTCCGAATATCCATCACAGTACGAGTGGAAGAATCTTCTTATTCGACACAGAGAAACAAATACCATTGCGAGGATAAAAAAGATCCCGACTGACGAGAGAGAGCTGGAGAGACTTGCTGAATACACTGATGCTGATCCCTCAAGGGTTTTACCTCTGAAGGGAATCCTTGATTCTCTTCGTTGAAACCTTCCACACATGCAGACTATTCTAAATTCTCATAATCGCATATAGTCAACAAAGATAAAGTTATATCCCTTTACTGAAACTTAACAAAGGAGGCTCAGGTGACACCAACCTTGTTAAAAACCGAGGCAGTCACCATACCTCCGGCAAAGCCGGGGGGTTTCATATTTGGACTAAAAATAATAGATCAACTTCCTGATACAGCAACCTGGCAGAATCTGATGCATAGAATTTATGTCAGACTGGCTATTGAGAGTGGTCTTTCAGACAGCAAAGCAGGAGAAACCGTAAGTGTCAGTGAAATCAGGGCAAAGTATGGTCTTACAAAATGAAAACGCCAACCACCGCAAGCTGTTAATCTGGCGTTCCAGTGCTCTTGCTGACCAGTTGTTCTTTATCATTTATCTCGTAGAAATCCCTGCGTTCAACCTTGAGAAGTGTTCTGTAGTTTGTCCAGAAAAGACAGAAATGCAGTTTGCCAGGCTTCCAGCTGCTATCATCAGCCCCAGTCAAAAGGTCACTCACTGCGTGACCAATCTGCATCTTACTAAGAGTTGGTGTATTGTCAGAATTCCTGTTGATGAACGCCAGCTGGAGCATCTCGCTGAATACGCTGACACAGACCCCTCCAGAGTGCTGACTCTGGAGGGGATTCTGCATTCTCCGTCTTAGAAACTGTCTGCGCAGTCTGTGATCTTCACATCATCAATCAGCATCCATGCTGGAACTGATACGGCACTTGGAGCTCTTCTGCCGTAGGTGTTGGATGTGTTCACACTGGTGGTTTCAGATGAAATGGCAAGAATGTTACCGAAAATATTCTCGAACTGATCGGTTATTCTGCTGGAGAATATCGGGCTGACGATCTTTCCCTTTTCCACAAGAACCGCACTGAAGCGGCTGCTGCCTGTGAAAATACCTTTACTCATGTTAGGCATGTTCATGTAGTGAATTGCTGGAATGTACAGAACTCTGTCAATATCTCTGACTGCTTCAAGAAAATCAGAGGGTCCGTCGCCGGGTTGCATAACAAGGCAACCGGCGTTCGGTGTGGCATCTTTTCCGTACTTGGAAGCAGTATTTCTGTCGTAAAGAAGCCCAGCAAACCTGCCTTTGTCGATCATGGTCAGTGTTTTTGTCAGCAATCCTGAATCACTGAGAGGTTCAGAGAATATCTGCTGGTTAGTGGGGTCATCAAGAACTGTGACTGAAGGGTTCAGAACATCATCCCCAATTACCTTGTCAGCAGTCCAGCCCATCTTCATCTCCCAGGTGCGCCCGGCGCAACCGGTCCAAACTGTCATGCTGATCAGTTCTCCGATAGCCTGAGAGCCCAGTACAACCTTGTAATTGCCCGGTTCAATCTTGAAACCTTTCTGGTTCTCATAGGTTGGAAGAATGCTTTTGAATTCTTTGATGGTGGCTTCTGCTGAAACATCCCCGGCTTTTGTACCTGTCTGCCAGCTTGCAAGTTCCCACATTTTCTCAGGGTGCTTCAAAACACACATGAACTGCTGGTCTGTAAGCCTCTGCCAAACTGAGTTGTTGTTGGCAGTTGTAACAGAAAAGGTTTCTGTGCTTCCGCTGGACCAGGAACCGGAATAATTGTAGTCTTCGCCAACATTGCTGAATATGGCGCTGTACACCTGCTCTTTTACAGCTGGATCGAGTTTCTCAAGAGCTTCATCGTACTGCGCTTCAGTCTGCACATTGGCTTCAATCACAGTTAGTACCGGATCGTAATCCATTGCTGCTGATTTTCCAGCTTTTTCAGATACCATTTGAATCATCTTGAAAAGATCATCTGCTGATATGATCTCACCCAGATGTGTGTGTGTACCTTTCTTCCTGCCCTGTATTACTTCAATATCAATTCTTGTAAGTTCTTCACTTGTATTGAGGCTCACGGAGTTGTTGCCGATCCTCATCAGGTGGCTGTTCTCGTGATGGTAGTGAATAGAGGCCTTGACACCGTTATTCTCCGCCATATCTCTGGCCTCTGCGATCATGTTTCGAAGTTCTTTGTTCATCATGATCTACTTCCTTTCTCCGGAAATGACACTATCAAATTTCACCACAGGAAGACCGTGACCAAGTTCCATTACCTGATTAGGCTCTCCCTTACCGCAGTTCTCTACCTGTTCCACGATCCATGAGGATTCATCTCCAACAGCTGACAGGTTGTTGTAGAACTCAATTGTGTGCCCCTGGTAAGAAGGGTTTCGGAGAACACGAGTGATCTCTCCGTTTTTAACTTCCCATGCTATCTCACATCCAAAGTGGAAATGTTCACGGTTTGAACCGATGGACCAGCTTGTGGGGTTGTCCACAATAATTCCGTCCTCTGTGGTGCTGATAATGTCTTCAAGAGTTCCGTCATCTCCTGAAAGAATGTTCACATTTGTCATTCTGTCTATGGGAGCACGATAGAACGCAGTCGACCTGCTTGCTCCACCGCTTTCAGTAAACACTTCTCTTCCAGCCCTCTGGTTAGCCTCACTTATCATGGCTCTGGAGGTAAGACAGTTCACAAGAACACCTTTGTCGATCAAAAGGTAATCACGCTCTGGTGTTCCTTCTGCATCAAATCCGAATGATCCGGGACTGTTGGCGATAGAACCGTATGCGCTGACATTGAGCTTGTCTGAACCGTATTTGAGTTTTCCGAACGAATCAAGATTAACAAAACTTCCACCTGCATATGAAAGCTCGTAACCCAGGATCCTGTCCAGCTCCAGCGGATGTCCGATGGTCTCATGTACCTGAAGATGCCCCTGTCCCGGTAAAAGAATTACAGATCTGTTACCTAACTCCAGTTCCGGGGCGGCCAGAACCTCTTTAAGCTCATTCTTTACCCGTTCAGCGTGCCCGCTCCAGAGAGATGGATTTGTGAGCATTTCCCAGCCCCTGGTGCCACCGGTTTCACAGAAAAGACTCTTGGAGCGCCTCTGCATCTGCCTGTCAGAGTCAAGAGCCATGACTGTCATGTGAGCAAAAGTATTGATGAGTTTCTTCCGGGTGTATGTGCCCTCGCTGTTCCAGAAGTGAATTATCATTCTCTGCAGCTGAACCCGTATCATTCTGCGAAGAATCCAGTCTTCAGTGAGAGAATCGTCTACGCCTTTCAGAAAATCCACTTTGTCGGAAAGACTCACATCAATGGGATCAACTTTGAAAGGAGAAGTATAACTGCCGGTATGCCCGTCCTTCTTCCCCATATCAAGCTTGACCTTTACAAGCATGGAGGCAGATACCGCATTGGCCATTGCCCTGTCAAAACAGGAATCCACATCAGCAGTCTGGCTTGTGGCGGCAAAACCCCAGGCTCCACCGTAAAGAATCCGTACACCCAGGCCGCTTTCAACTGTGGTATCGTTGCCTTCAAGATTGCCGTCAAGAAGCATGAGCATTTCAGAACTGTCATCCTCATACCACCTGGAGTCACTGTACTGGGCACCGGCATCCATCACCCTGCCTGTGTTTCTGGTGATGGCCTCCTTCAAATCGTTAAATATTGACATGGAACCTTCTTTCATTTTTATTCTTTTTCTAGAAGCTCAAGTATATCACCCCGGTGCAAATGTCCAGGAGAAAGCACACGGCAGAATACTCCTCTTTTGGGCATAATGCACTTGCCAACCTTCTGGTAGATAGTGCAATCATCACCATGACATTCTTTTCCAACCTGGGTCACTTCAAGACGAAGCCCACCCGAACCATCTATCACAAGACCCGGCTTCAACAATGTAATGTCTATTCCCTCGGTGGTAATGTTCTCTCCGAAATCTCCAGGGTTGATGGTAAGTCCGCTTCTTGCTGCAAAATCAACAACACTTTCCTGAT
>JAGLQD010000084.1 GCA_023136985.1 Candidatus Sabulitectum sp.
CTTCAGCGCTACAAGGGTTTGGGTGAAATGAATCCGGGACAGTTGTGGGAGACCACCATGGATCCGGAAAAAAGAACACTGCTCGAGGTAAGAATGGATGATGCTGTTGAAGCAAACAGGATCTTTACCATACTTATGGGCGATGAAGTTGAGCCACGAAGGCTCTTTATTGAAGAACATGCGGCGGAGGTGAAGAATCTTGACTACTGATGCAAAAAACCTCCAGAAGAGGGAACAGACAGCATTTATTCAGCTTGAAGACGAGATGAAAAACTCATACATTGAGTATTCCATGAGTGTTCTGGTTGGAAGAGCACTGCCGGATGTCCGTGATGGTCTTAAACCGGTACACAGAAGAATTCTCTACAGTATGTACGAGCAGAAATTAACTCACCAGAGACCATACAGAAAATCCGCAACCGTTGTTGGTGATGTTCTTGGTAAATATCATCCACACGGTGACAGTTCTGTTTATGATGCCATGGTAAGAATGGCACAGGATTTTTCTTTGAGGCATCCCCTTGTACAGGGCCAGGGTAACTTTGGATCTGTTGACGGTGATCCTGCTGCAGCCTACAGATATACAGAAGCCAGGATGGCTCGTATCGGTGAGGAAATGCTTTCTGATATAGAGAAAAATACCGTGGGTTTTGAATCGAACTTTGATCAGAGACTGAAAGAACCGGTTGTTCTTCCATCTGGAATTCCAAACCTTCTTGTAAATGGATCTTCCGGTATTGCTGTTGGAATGGCAACCAATATTCCCCCTCACAATCTTCGTGAAATTGTAGATGCCTGCATCAGATTTATCCAGGATCCCGATGTTTCTGATGAAGACATGATGGATATTGTGCAGGCCCCTGATTTTCCCACTGGCGGGGTGATAATGGGACTTGGCGGAGTCAGGAGTGCTTACAGATCCGGCAGAGGAAAAATTAAGGTTCGCGGTAAAGTAATTTCCGAAGAGGTCAACGGCAGATCTTGCATACTGGTCTACGAACTACCCTATATGGTCAACAAAGCAAGACTGATCAAATCTATCGCCGATCTTGTTAAAGATAAGAGAATTACCGGTATAGCAGATCTTCGTGATGAGTCTGACAGAAACGGAATGCGTATTGTAATTGTTCTTAAGCGGGATGCAATTGAAGAGGTAGTACTGAATCAGCTGTATAAATACACCATGCTGGAAACCACATTCGGGGCAAACCTTATTGCCCTTGTTGATAACATACCAAGGAGACTGACCCTTCTTGAAATGATCTCTTTCTACGTGGAACACAGACATACAGTAGTATTCAGGCGAAGTCAGTTCGAATACGAAAAAGCTGAAGCCAGGGCTCATATTCTTCGTGGTTTGATCAAGGCACAGGACAACATTGATGAAGTGATCAGGATCATAAAGGCAGCTTCAAGCCAGACTGAAGCCAAAGCTGAATTGATGAAAACCTTTGATTTTTCCGAGAAACAGACCCAGGCTATTATGGAGATGCGTCTTGGCAAGCTCACAGCTCTTGACCGAAAATCACTGGAGGAAGAGCTGGCCGAACTTGAGGTTCTTATTGCAAGGCTTCAGGAGATTCTTGGCAGTAAGCAGTTAAGAATGGAAATCGTTATTGCTGAGCTTTTAGAGGTTGCTGAGAAATACGGAGAAGAGAGAAGAACTACCATAGTTCCCTGGGCTTCCGATGGTATAGATATTGAAGACATGATACCAGATGATCCAATGGTTATTGTTGTCTCTCACAGGGGCTATATCAAGAGATTACCTGTGGATACATGGCGTAGCCAGTCTCGCGGCGGCAGGGGAAAAACAGGAGTTACAACTCGGGATGAAGACTTTATAGAGCAGGTATTTACTTCCACCAATCATGCTCACATTCTTTTCTTCACCAATCTGGGCAGATGTCATTGGCTCAAGGTCTGGAAAATCCCGGAAGCAGGAAGAAACAGTCGCGGTAAGGCGATAATTAACCTTCTTCAGCTTTTACCTGACGAGCGACCTGTTGCCAGGGTTTGTGTACGAGATTTCTCTGGTGACAGATTCATAGTCATGGCTACAAGTGACGGTCGAGTGAAAAAAAGTGCTCTTGACATGTACAGTCACCCAAGAAAAAAAGGTATAAAAGCCATCAAACTCCTGGAGAACTCAGAACTTGTACAGGCTGTAATGACCCATGGGGAATCCAATATCGTTCTTGCCACCTCTCTTGGAAGAGCCATTAAATTCCCTGAAGGGGAAATCAGAGTTCAAGGCAGGGATACTATGGGAGTTACCGGCATGAGGCTGAAAGGCAATGACAGAATTGTTGGTCTTGTTGCTGTATCACCCGATGATATTCTAATGTCTGTGACAGAAAATGGATACGGAAAGAGAACGCCTGTTTCTGAGTACAGGCAGACTCACCGTGCAGGCAGTGGGGTGATCAATATCGTCACAGATGAAAGAAACGGACCAGTTGTGACGATTTCCGTGCCATCTGCAGGGGACGAGATACTTCTTGTGACCCTGTCAGGTATGGTTATCAGGTTCAGAGGTGATGATGTAAGAATGATTGGCCGAGCCACAAAAGGCGTTAAGCTCATGAACCTTCACAAGAATGACACTGTTTCTGATGTTGCTTTGCTTCCTGCTGAACTATTGAGTGATGAAGAGGCAGAAACAGAGGAAGGAAACCGCGAGGAATAAAGCAGATGCCTGTTAGTGAAAAGACTGGTCAACGCATAGAAGCCTGGTTGAAGAGGAAGCAGTCTGATCAGATAATCGTACAGTCGCCTTTTGTGAATGTACCCGATTTACCGGATCTGAAGCTTGTGGAACTTAAGGAAGTGCCCAAACTTACCGGTTCTGTGAAAAGGCTTGCTATTTCTTCATCGCTTGGGTTTTCTGTTCCGGCCCTTGCCTCTCTGCTTTCCGTTATGGACAGATCTGATGCTGAAAAGCTTTACACGGAATTGTCAAAAAAACCCGCGTCTTTAGATATTGACGAAAAGCTTGCGCACAGCTGGTTTACTGTTTGCCACAGACTGAATAAAAGAAAAATGGCTTTTGCGGTCACCAGCTATTTCTCCCTTGCAGCACTACATGGACTGGTTGATTTCAACAGGGACCTGGCAAGTTCTCTGGCTTGCTGGTACAAAGTGCTGCTCTCTTCCGGGATACAGAGTAGTTCTAACCAGGAGACCCTCTTTCGTATTGCTGAACAGTTTCCAGATAGATTCGCATTTGTATGTGTAAGAGCAGCTTCAGGAGGGGATAGGATACTCTCCGCCCTGGGGAAATCTCTGTTCGCCATAAATTGTCTTAATCTTTCAACAGAAGAATCCACCTCCATTCTCGATTACACCATGGAGACAGGATGGCTTCTGGACAACAGGGATCATGAACAGATATGGAAGCTTATTATGCAGAAGGGGAGCCGTGTTCAGGAAAAGCTCACAGGAGGACTTGTGCCTATGAGCTCTATCCGTTTTTTCGCGGGAATTCTTCGCGGTATTCAAGAGAAGTGTGGGCTTGATGTTCTTGTCACGCAGGAAAGAGAGCAGAAAGCTGCAACGCTTTTTGATATCAAGTCACTTGATAAAATTCAGGATTATTTTGCCAGGTTCCCCCAACTGGCACCTCTTATAGATCACCAGATAAAAATGGATCTTACAGAGGAAGTTATTTCTCATCGAATAGCAGAAGCAGATGAATCGGATCTGGGTTATTCGGTGGTAGTCTTTCTAGAGATGTTACCTGGTGGTGTTTCTATTTCTGGAGTAATGAACTTCCTCAAGTCAAATGGAGAAGAGATAACCAGCGAAGTTCTGACATTCCTGGAAAAGCTGATTGCTGGAACCCAGGAAGGCAAAAGACCTTCTGCGAGAAATATCAACGGTTTTTCCGCTATTGTTTCCAGGGTTCTTCCTTTTAGTACAGTACAGGACAGAACATCGGTAAAGGGTTTTTACAGAGCTTTGATAGATATGGATGATTCCCTGGCTCACTGGGCAATCCAGCATCTGGACGAAGCTACCCTGAGTGGAATACAAACTTCCAGTATTCTCTCTGCAGCCTCTCTGGTGCTTAGAGCGTCAGACGAGGGCAACAGAAAGGAATTCCTTTCCCGAATTCTGCTCACCGGCAGATTGATTGATACCCTTTCACCTGCTGACCGCAGCAGAGCGCTCTCCAGTCTTGTGCCACCCTGGGTTGATACTCTATTATCATTTGATTTCCCCACTGAAGAAAAGGTTATATCTTTTATCAGTCAAATAAAAGACATCAACAATAGAAACAGATATCTTGAAAATGTTGTAACCGGTTTGCTAAGCGAACTGCATCCGGATGATCCGGTTTTTGATGATTGTCTTGATTTTGCTGTTAATGGCTACAATTCCTCAGGGGCAATTGACAAACTGAGAGAGATCGAACACAATGTTTTCAAAAAAGTTTTTCGTGCCGGTGGACGGGTTGAACTGGTTGATGGATTGATGGTTGATATGCTTTCCATTCCAGGCTTTGAAGGCGAGAAAACAGGAGAGTTTATTGCCGGGCTTCGTTCAATTTGTGATAGATTCAGCAGGCTTGCAGTTTGGGAAGATAGAGGAGATACTATTTTCACCGACTTTATCGGCACCGGTGTCGGGAATATCTTAAGAGCTTTTGTTGATAACCCCTACGCACTGGATTCCGTAAACGCAGAGACTGTAGAAAAGCTTCTTGAACTTCTTTTTTTAGACGGATCTGCATTGTCAAAAAACACAAGGATTGTTAATCCAGGAGGAACGGCCCAGACATTTTTCGGAGAGATCCTGCCAGATTCGATCTCACTTTTTAAGAGAGAGCCGGAAGCTCTCCCAGCCTTCCTTTTTGAGATAGGGGATGAATTCTCAAGAAGCGTGGGAGGAATGACCGCCGGAGAAGGTTTCGCAAAGTATCTTGTCATGGGAATTGATTTAGAGATCCAACAGGATTGTGTTACTGTTCTAGGTTCATGGCTTTCCCAGAGAACCCCGCCTCCTCTCTCTATCCCAGAAAATTGGTCCAATCAGAGAAGAGAGGAATGGAACACACTCAGAGTTAGAGAAGATACAACTAGAATGAAGCTGTACGGGGCCGTATCTGCCCTGGCTGGTTCCTCAGACAGCAATGCCAGAGAATCAGTTTTGAATACTGCAGGCTATTTTTCCAGGCAGATGGAAAGAGCGGGCATTCCCGGAGCCGCCAGTCTTTCTCTCAAGTGGAACAGAAAGATGGTTGATGAGATCCTGGTCCTGTCTGGAGATCTATCGCTGCTTGACCGGTTCAGAAATGATTTAACTGGAGCAGATGTAAGCTCGGAGTTGTATTCATACCTTGCGTCTATAGAAGGTTTTATAGAAGAAGACATTTATCACGCATGGCGGCAAATAGCATTCCCTCCATTGCTGAACTGCTCAATAGAGATAGCCCTTGTTTCTGGAAAGTCCCCGAAAATTGCTGCGGAGATGGCAAAGGCAGCAACGGATGCTGTGGAGTTCCTGGGGTACAGTTCTGCTGATGGCTTTTTGTCTACCCTGCAGGGTTGCTTCAGGGATGCTACATCTCCAGAGAGTGGTTTTGCTCTTATGGAAAAGCATTTTCTTCTTCCGCTCTGGAAAAGAAATTCTTCTGAAAGACTTGATCTTCTCCTGCTGGGGATGAAAGATAGCAGGCTTCTAACCGGGATACTGAATGAACGGCTCGCCATTGAGAGCCGGGTTGACGGGAAAGTTGTATTCATGAGAAATTTTGCAACTTTCTTTGTAACGGTTGAAAAAGCCATGCTTGAGATTCAGTCTGATTTCGAAAAATCCAAGATTGCTGATGGATTAATGGATTCCTGGATTTTCAGTGGCAGCGGGTCTACCTCCGGAAAACCGCTAGTGGAAATATCGGAGACCGCTGAACTGGTACAGGATATTTTCAGAAGAGTCAAGTATGGCAGCGGTATTGTCAGTGCCAGCGAGGCTGGGCAGATAAGTGCTGATATGAGACGCAAATACAGAGACAATGCAGATTCAGTTGCAATAATTCTCAAGTGGACTGTAGATCCTGCCAGAGAGGGGCTTCTTCAGCTTCTTGAAGAGAGCCAGCTTCTTTTGCAGGCAGCGGGAACAGACTCGGAACTCATGAGACTTCTCGATGTTCATGGAGCAAGGAGAAGTTTTTTGCAGGAGGCAAAACAGTACTCGGAAAATCCAGGGGCTTTAAAGAAATACCTGAAAACCCTATCGGTTTCTGTGGAAGAGTAATGATTTGAAAAAAATACTTATTCTTTCCACAGGGGGAACAATTGAGATGCTGCATGAGGGGAAGGGGCTTTCACTGAGCCCCACGGCCAGCATAGATACCAGCAGCCTTGATTCCATGTCTGATGTCAGAGTTGTGCTGAGAAAATACCTGAATCTCCCCAGTCCGCACATTACCCCTGAAATAATGGTAAACATCGCAGAGGAACTTAGAAAAATAGAAATATCCGGAGAGTTCGATGGTGTAGTGGTTACCCACGGAACAGATACACTTGAGGAAACAGCATTTATGGCAGATATACATCTGGAGGGGATGCTTCCTGTGGTTTTCACCGCTGCAATGCGAGGCGGCAGCGAACTGGGTGTGGATGGACCGCGCAACATAAGAAGTGCTGTTCGCGTAGTTTGTACAGAGACAGAGAATCTGGGAGTAACGGTTGTTCTGAACGATGAAATACATGCAGCTGGAAGAGTTACAAAAACATGCACATCCAATGTCAGCAGTTTTGACTCTCCGGGCTACGGGCCACTTGGCTTTGTTGATGATGACAGGGTTATCTATCACCGTCTTCCAATATGGCGAATGAATCTTCCACCGGGTCCTCTGGTTTTAGAGGAAAAGGTAGGGCTTGTTAGAGTCGCCGCAGGGTATGGTCACGATCTTATTGATTTTCTAGCCGGGTCAGGCTATAAAGGAATAATTGTAGAAGCCTTCGGCAGAGGGAATGTACACCCAGATACAGCTGATGCCATTGAAAGAGCCATTGATTCTGGTGTGGTGGTAATACTTACCAGCAGATGTCATGAGGGCCGGGTTCTTGGAGTTTACTCCTACCCCGGAGGGGGTGTTGATCTGATAAAGAGAGGTGTGTTGTCTGCTGGTGATATGGCCGGTTGCAAAATTCGCCTGTTCCTTATGGCCTGTCTTGGTAGAAAAATGAAAAAAGATCATATAGGGAAGATGCTGTCAAGTCTTTAGCCGTCAAGCAGGTTTGACCCTGCGGGAGAACGGTTTTAGATTAGCGTGTGTTGTTGATCTAGCTGGGAGTGATGTTGGGTTATATAGATAAAAGCTTTACTGTTAACATAATACCGCATGATGCTACTCGTAGTAGAAAAGAATGGATAGTATCCGGCAGGAAGCTGGTAGTTTTTCGTTTTTTTGCGGTACTGATTTTTCTTGTTGTTGCCACCGCCGTGGTTGTTCTTTCTGTGGGAACGGCTGAGTTTACAAGAACGGCTGAGCTCAAGGCGGTGAATAGTCTGCTGTCTGATTCTCTGTCCGCAGCAAGAGAGCTGAACATCAGGCTGGACGAAATAGAGTTGGAATTACAGGAAATACGCGACACGCGGTCGGTTATTGAAAATCTGGCTACTGCTGGAGTTACCGGGGGCTACCCCGAGTAGATGAGGTTAGTGTTATGGCTAAAGATGATTCGTACAGTGCAATTAACTCTACTATTGGTGGTGGCAGCACCGTTAACGGAATTCTCAATATCAAGGGAGGCCTCAGGGTTGACGGTTTTGTTGAGGGAGAAGTTAATGTTGCCGGTACTTTAACAGTGGGACATGAAGGTCGGATCAAGGGTAATGTTTCCGTCACACACGCTATTATCGGTGGAACTGTAAACGGCACCATAAAGGCGGAAAAACAGTTGGAACTTCAAAACGGTTCTCGTATTGAAGGAGATATAATCACAAAATCTCTCACCATCGAAGAGGGTGTCTTTTTTGAAGGTCATTGCAGTATGAGTGGTGCTGAATCCAAGCCTAAACAGTAGTTATTGAGCAACATCAAAGCGAATGTTGAAAACTTGTAATATTTGTGGAAAACAGACTAAACTAATGGGCAGTAGTTTGTTAGGCGCTGCACCTAGAGTGATTTATGGCATGATATCCACAACTTACACATTGCTTGAGGATTCTTTCCCCAGGTACTGCATACACGAGGGGTGGTGAACTTTGTGAGCAACAGGCTGAGCTCCCTTCTTTCCTCTGAAGAAATGGCCAGAGAAAAGGTGGAAGAAGCCACGCGAGAAGCCCGCAGAATCAGAACGGGCATTCCCGCAGAGGTTTCAAAAATAGAAAACGAGTACGCTTCAGAGCTTCAGAAGTACGAGAAAACGGGCATGAGTAAGGTTCATGATGAACTTGTTCTTCTTGAAGAGAAGCAGAAAGTTAATCTCGAAAAGCGAAAAAAAGATCTGGATTCCATATCCGGGAATATCGCTCCAAGAGCCGTTGAGTTGATTCGCTCGGCTATCGAAGGAGAGAAGAGATAATGGCCAGAGACAGCGTAGTTAAAGCTGAGATTCTCTGTCACTCTACAAGAAAATCAGATGTTCTGTCTCTTCTCGAGAAGACCGGCAGTATCCACTTGATAGATATGTCAGCAATAGAGGATGCTCCTTTTTCAAGGGTTGAGGAAATCGATCGCTCGCACTATCAGACCCTTACCGTTTCTCTGGAAAAGATCATTCCTTTTCTACAGAATCGCAACTCTGCAAAAAAGCAGAAGGCGATTGAAGCTGTTACAGTGGATGAATTGTCAGAAATGCTTCATACGGGGGAGATCGAAAAACTTGCGATCAGAGCAGCGGATGTATCCGATCAACTGATCAATCTTAGCACCAGGGCAGAAGAAATCCAGCGCCGAATTGATTTTGTACAGGAGTGGAGTGATTTTCCCATGCGGTTCGATCAGCTGCAAAGTGACGGGATCTTCACGATCAGGGCAGGGTTTGTTTCCCCCAGAGAGGGTTTTCTTCCGCTGGAAAAGCTACAGCAGGAATTTGGTCTGTTCCACGTAGAAGAGCTTTCCGCAGATAAAGCAATTGTAGTATGGCACAAGAACAGTGATTCTGAAATTGTAACAGGTTTAACGGAAGCAGGCTTTGTCGCTGCTGATTTTTCGGGCTTTTTTGCCACTCCAGCTGAGGAATCAAAGAAACTGGATTCGATCTTCGGCGGGATAAAAAAGGAAATCAGTATGCTTTCTTCTGAGGCTGATGCTATTGTGCAGAAGCTTCCAGAACTGAAAACCCTTTCAGATGCAGTGGGGCTTCATGCCCTTCAACAGGAGGCGGAAACATCGGGAAGGACCAGCGTTTCAGCTCTTCTGCTGCATTTGTGGATTAGAGAGGATGATATTTCCTCTTTGAAAGACAATCTGGAAAAGCTTGGCGAGGCGGATATTTCATTGGTTCCAATGGACGAAGACGAGGTTCCGCCTGTTTTTCTTTCAGAGAGTGCCACGATTGATCCCTATTTAATGCTCACAGACATGTACGGCAGACCTCAGGGATCCGACCCGGATCCAACTCCCCTCATGGCACCATTTTATGTGATGTTTTTTGGAATCTGCATTGGCGATGCAGGCTACGGTCTTGCTCTTGCTGCTGGTTCAGCGATCGGCTGGTATCTGACAAATAAAAACCAGGGAAATACCAGGCTTTTCAGACTGATGTTTCAGGGGGGAATTGCCAGTATTTTCTGGGGAATTCTTCTTGGCGGATGGTTCGGAATCCCGTTTGATACACTTCCAGGGCTGCTGCAGAATGCTGCAATGCCGTTGAATAAACTCGTTCCCGGTTACATCAGGGGAGCGTCTGACGGCTTTGCTCTTTCAGAACAGTTTCTCTACCTTACCCTTGGTTTTGG
>JAGLQD010000085.1 GCA_023136985.1 Candidatus Sabulitectum sp.
TGGTACTGCCATGAGTCACGAAATCATCTGGAATGCCGAGATTCAGTATGCTCTTATCTTTAAGCTGCGATGATATGTACTGACCGAACCCTCCTCTGAGGGTACCTTCCTCAAGAGTAACCACAAGCCTGCTAACCGCAAGATCCCTGATAGAGTCAACCGGGGCAGGCTTCAACCACACAGGATCAAAGACCATGACATCAATACCACTTTTCTTAAGTATATCCCCTGCCTGTACTGCAGTGGATACCATTGGTCCCACTGCAATCAGAAGAACCTCGCTTCCTTCACGAACAACCTGCCCGGTTCCTGTGGGGAGGGCATCCGGTGACGGGAAGCGTAATTCAGGTTCCAGCCCACGAGGATACCGAATACCTGTTGGTCCCGAAAGATCAGAGAGTTCTCTGGAAATGATCTTCTTCAGTACTGTGCAATCCCTGGGAGCGGCAAGCCTTAACCCGGGAATCGCAAGGAACATGGAAATATCGTAGATACCGTGATGAGTGGGACCATCTGCCCCTACCACACCAGCCCTGTCCATTGCGAAAAGAACCGGGGCATTCTGAAGCGCGGCATCATGGATAACCTGGTCGTATGCCCGCTGCATAAAACTGCTGTAAACAGCCACTACCGGCTTCATACCTCCAAAAGCCAGCCCGCAGGCAAAAGTAACTGCATGCTGCTCGGCTATACCCACATCAAAGAACCGCCCGGGATATTTTTCAGCAAATTCTGTAAGACCTGTACCATCCGGCATTGCAGCAGTGACTGCCACAATTGTGGCGTCTTTTTTCGCGGCGTCAAGAAGAGCTTCGGAAAAAGAACCAGTGAACTTCGACCCGGGTGTTTTCACAACAGCGCCGCTGATACCATGATGCGATACCGGCTGGGATTCAGCAGGGCTGTATCCCTTGCCCTTTTTTGTGATCACATGAACAAGAACAGGTCCCTGGATCTTCTTAACTCTGTCAAGAACCCCTGTGAGGGCAGCAAGATCATGGCCTGGAATCGGTCCAAAATAATTAACGCCGAACTCTTCAAAAATGCTTGCAGGAGTAACTATTGTTTTTTTAATAGCGGAAGACACTTCGTGGGCTGCGATCCTCATTCTTTCACCGAGAGATGGAACTTTGCCCAGGGCTTTCCAAACGCCGTCTTTGAACCTGTTGTAAGTTGGATCAGAAAGCAGTTTGTTCAGATGCTTTGAGAGCGCACCGACATTCTTCGAAATAGACATCTCGTTATCGTTAAGAATTATTGTGATGTCAGTCTGCAGGGCACCTGCATTGTTCAACCCTTCAAGGGCAAGACCGGCGGTCATCGAGCCATCTCCGATCACAGCAACAACCCTCTCGCTTCTTCCGGATATATCACGGGCAGCGGCGAAACCCAGAGCAGCACTTATGGAAGTGCTTGAATGACCGGTTCCAAACACATCGAACTGGCTCTCGGATCTTCTGGGAAAACCACTGAGCCCACCTGTTTGTCTTATGGTATGAAAAAGCTCACGCCTGCCTGTTAACAGTTTCCATGGATAGGTTTGATGACCAACATCCCAGATTATCTTATCTTCATCTGCATTAAAAACTCTGTACAAGGCAATTGTCAATTCTACAACTCCTAATGAAGGCGCAACATGTCCACCAGTCTTTGCACAACTATTAATGATTTTATCTCTGATTT
>JAGLQD010000086.1 GCA_023136985.1 Candidatus Sabulitectum sp.
GAGAATCTTGCCAGATTACCAGGACTCTCAGGAATCCATCCTCTTGTCCCTGAAGTCATGGCCGCCGGAACCCTCGAAATAATGTACAAGCTTGCTGATTTCCTTTGCGAAATCACAGGCTTCGAGGGAGCGTCTCTTCAGCCTGCCGCAGGCGCACAGGGAGAATTCTGTGGTTTAATGCTCATAAAGAGCTACCTTGAGAGCATTGGAGAAAAGCATAGAAATGAAGTTCTCATGCCTGATTCCGCTCATGGCACGAATCCCGCGACTTCAACTCTTGCTGATTGCGTAATCATTGGAGTGAAGTCTAACGAATTAGGTGAGGTCGATCCTGATGACCTCCGTGCGAAGGCTGGTCCGAATACAGCTGCGTTCATGCTGACCAATCCGAATACTCTCGGTCTTTTTGAATCACGAATTGAGGAGCTTACCTCGATCGTTCATGAGGCTGGAGGATTTAATTACATGGATGGTGCCAACATGAACGCCTTGCTGGGAATTGCAAGGCCTGGTGACATGGGCTTTGATGTGTGTCACCTCAATCTGCATAAGACTTTCAGTACTCCTCACGGTGGTGGTGGACCGGGCTCCGGCGCAGTGTGCTGTTCAGATATGCTCAAGCCATTTCTTCCAGCGTCTACTCTGGAGAACACCGAAGACGGTTACAAGCTGGGAGATAAAACAGGCAAATCCATCGGAAGACTGCTTGCTTTTCACGGCAATGTGGGAGTGCTTTACAAAGCATACGCCTACATTAGAACTCTTGGCGCAAAGGGTCTCCGGGAAGTCTCCGAAGTGGCATTGATAAATGCGAACTACATGAAGGCCAGGATCAAGCCCTACTACGATGTGCCTAATGATGATGGCCCGTGCATGCATGAGTTTGTGGCCAGCGGGGCGGAAATGGCCCAGAAGGGTGTAAAAACCCTGGATATTGCCAAGAGACTGCTTGACTACGGTTTTCATGCTCCAACTATCTACTTTCCCCTTATTGTCAAAGAAGCTCTTATGATAGAGCCCACTGAAACAGAGAGTCTGGAGAGCATTGATTCATTTATTGATGCGATGATCTCAATAGCAGAGGAGATAGATACGAAGCCCCATCTTGTGACTGACTCACCTGTGAACACACCGGTACTAAGGCTGGATGAGGTAAAGGCAGTAAAAGATCTTTGTCTGGTGGAGCCAGTTGAACAATAATAGCGATGTAATTAAGACAGCTGACAGCGATACTGTTGAATGGGTTTCATGGCCTGCGAAGGAAAGACCAGGGGCAACAGCAGCACTTGTGGCAATTATGCTTGTTTCTGCTTTCGCAGCTTCAGTTATGATGGGGAACATCTGGTGGGGAGTGATCGGAATCGCTCTTCTTTCTCTTTCCATGTGGAGCTACTTTCTTCCAGTGGAGTTTGTTATGGATTCAGCTGGAGTAAGCAAGAAATCGCTTTTCGGTAACGAAGTCAGGAAATGGCGCGAGGTTAGAAGCATTGTTCCAGACGCAAACGGAGTACTGCTCAGCCCATTTAAGGAACCTAGCAGACTTGCTAAATTCAGAGGACTGAGCGTACAGTTCTCCGGTAACAGGGAGGAAGTGCTTGAGTTTATTCGGGCCAGGATTGGATCCTGAGGATTACAATTCGGATACCCCTGAAGAGATTGAAGATCTTGCAAGGCGAATCGCCCGCAAGATAGTGGAAAGGGATCTGACAGTACCGGCAATAATGTTTCTGGAGTCGATCAAGCCGGTCTCTTTTCTGGGTAGCCAGATGCTTGTATTTGCAAATCCTGTTGTTTCCCTGCTGGTTCAGTCAGGGGATTATTACAGATTTGTCAGGATGATAGAAGATCGCGAAAATGTAGAGAAACTTACTGTAGCAATAGAGGAAGAAAATGCACTGGTTTCTGAGCGCAGGCGGAAAGAAAAACAGGAGAGGCGAAAGAATCGCAAAGGCTTCTTCAAAAAACTTTTCCGCAGAAGCAAGGATAAACCGGATACAAACAAGTGAAGGGAGAAGCAGTGGACGCTGAAAGAATGCAGACCATTTTAGCCACCGACTGCGGTAGTACCACCACAAAATCAATACTCATAGAGTATAGCGAAGAGGCCGGCCGCTACCGACTCGCCCGCCGCGGTGAAGCTCCAACAACAGTTGAGGCTCCTGCGGAGGATGTTACCATGGGTGTTCTTAACGCCGTTGGAGAGATCGAGGATCTTGAAGGTCGCAGGTTTCTTAAACCTGATGAGAGTGGAGTAAATGTAAGAGAAGGTTCCGGCGACGGAGTTGATCTTTATGTTTCAACCTCATCAGCCGGTGGTGGTCTTCAGATGACCGTTGCAGGTGTTGTTAAGTCTATGACCGGAGAGAGTGCTCAGAGAGCTGCTCTTGGTGCCGGTGCCATTGTGATGGACATTATTGCATCAAATGACAAAAGACTCCCCCACGAAAAAGTTGAAGATATCAGAAGACTACGCCCTGATATGATCCTTCTTTCAGGCGGTATCGACGGTGGAACCATCGATCACGTTGTAGAGCTTGCTGAAATTATCAGAGCGGCAGATCCCAAGCCCAGGTTTGGTGTGGGCTTCAAACTTCCAGTTATCTTTGCAGGAAACAAAGATGCTGCCGGAGCTGTAAAAGAAGAGCTTGGAACCACAATGGAGCTTAAAATAGTCGACAACCTGCGCCCGGTACTTGAGAGAGAAAATCTGGGACCGGCTCGAGATCTTATCCATGAGCTTTTCATGGAGCATGTGATGGCTCAGGCTCCCGGTTACGCCCGCCTTATGGAGTGGACAGGCCGTTTTGAAGATGGTAAGTGGAAGAATGTTCCCATTATGCCCACCCCTGGTGCAGTTGGCAAGCTGATTGAGAATGTGGCAAAGATGGAAAACATCCATGTTATGGGTGTTGATATCGGTGGAGCCACAACAGATGTATTCAGCGTGTTCGACAGCGGTGGAGAGCCTGTTTTCAACCGTACAGTCAGCGCTAACCTTGGAATGAGTTATTCCATCAGCAATGTTCTTGCCAGTGCCGGTATGGACAATGTCATGCGCTGGGTTCCGTTCAATGTTGACGAGGCCGATTTTCGGAACAGGATCAGAAACAAGATGATCCGTCCCACCACAATCCCGCAGGAGCTTGAAGAACTTATTACTGAGCAGGCCATCGCCCGTGAAGCTCTTCGTCTGGCACTTGTTCAGCACAAGGATCTTGCCACAGGGCTGAAGGGTGTTGCCCAGGAAAGAACCATTGGAGATGCATTCGAGCAGACCCAGACCGGTGCAACCCTGGTTAACATGATGGATCTTGATCTTCTTATTGGTTCTGGTGGTGTTCTGAGCCATGCACCAAGAAGAAGCCAGACTGCTCTCATGCTGATTGACAGTTTCCTTCCAGAGGGTGTCACTATGCTTGCAGTGGATTCCATATTCATGATGCCGCACCTTGGAGTACTCAGTGAGGTTCATCCGCAGGCTGCAGTTGATGTGTTCAACAATGACTGTCTGATAAAGCTCGGACATTGCGTTGCCCCTTCAGGTTTCTCCAAAAAGGCAGTTCACCTTGCTACTGTAACAATGGTGATGCCTGATGGCAGAACACTTGAAGAAAAGATCATTCCAGGTGAAATGAAGCACATACCTCTTGGAGTGGGCGAGAAGGCCAAAACGGTTATCACTCCCATAAAGGGTCTTGACGTAGGCAGTGGACCGGGAGAAGTATGGGAAGGAGAACTTGAAGGCGGTGTTGTTGGTCTCGTTCTTGACGGAAGAGGACGGCATCCTTTCAATCTTCCCGAAGAAGATGCTGAACGGGTAAAGATGCTTCAGGTCTGGTCACAGACACTGGACACTTACCCTGAACGCTTCCTTACCATGGGAGGTGGAGAATAATGGCTTTTGCATACACACCAGGATTACGGGTAGCCGATGTTGCAGACGTATCTAAAACACGCAGACTTCCACTTAAAGGTGAAGTGCTTGTTAATGTAGGCGATGTAATCAAATCGGATACAATTGTAGCACGCACGGAGCTTCCAGGAAATGTAAAGATGTTTAACATCGCAAACATGCTGGGTGTTCCTCCTTCAGATATTCCTGAGCTTCTTCTGAAGAAAGAAGGAGAGCCTATAAATGCCGATGAGCCTCTGGCTCAGAGCAAAGGTCTTTTTGGCAAGTACTTCAAGAACACCGTCAAAAGTCCTATTGACGGGGTTTTTGAGACTTTCAACGAGATCACCGGTCAGGCTGTTCTCAGAGAGCCTCCGATTCCCGTTGAGATCGATGGTTATGTGAACGGTAAGATTACTGAAGTTCTTCCCGGCGAAGGTGTTGTTGTTGAAACACATTGCACCTTTGTACAGGGAATTTTCGGGATCGGCGGCGAGGTACGCGGCGAGCTGAAGATGGTATGTTCAAGGCCCGATGAAGAGATCACAGCCGACAAGATCACAGCTGACTGCAAAGGCAAGATCATTATCGGTGGAAACTACATAAGCTACTCCGTTCTTCAAAAAGCCATTGATACAGGAGTTAATGCCATTGTTGTAGGTGGTTTTGATGATCAGGATCTGAAGAGCCTTCTGGGGTTCGACCTTGGCGTGGCAATTACCGGTCACGAGAAGTTCGGTTCAACCCTGATTCTTACAGAGGGATTCGGCAGGATGACCATGGCTGAAGGAACATTCGAGCTTCTGCAAAAGCGTGAGGGCATGATTGCCAGCGTTAACGGGGCAACTCAGATCCGTGCCGGCGTAATGCGCCCGGAGATAGTGGTTCCTCTTCCGGCTGACACCAGAAGTGAGCAGACCAGCACAAGGCAGGCCGGCGCCATGGACATTGGAAGTTCCATCCGTTGCATACGCTCACCATACTTCGGCATGATCGGTAAAGTGGCTGCTCTTCCCCCTGAGCTTCAGGTGGTTGACTCTGAGGCAAAGGTAAGAGTTCTAGAGGTTGAATTCGACCATGGCAAAAAGTTCATTGTACCAAGAGCCAATGTTGAGTTGATCGAGGGATAGTTTGAGATCAGATTAAGGGTAATAGAAGGGGGCGCAGCAGCGCCCCCTTCATCTATTCCGGGTTTCCCAGAATTATTTTTATTGCTCCGAAAGTAGTCGGATCCAGATTCAATGCGTTTCCGGTCAGAAGCAGGTGAATCATATTGTTCCGATGTGTCCCCGATGTGCCTGCAGGATTATAACCCATCACAACGCGATCGGTTGTTGTGCTCCAAACGTAGTTGTGCATATTGCTTGAGCCGCCGGTAAAAAGAAATTCCAGCAGCAGGTGGTGCTCAGCTTCATACAGGAACGGTGTGTCCAGCTGAATAATGCACCATTCCTCAGGTTCAGCTGTGTACAAAATGCTGTCCTTCTGAAGAACAAGCGTTCTGGTTCCCGGAAGATAATTGTCTTCATAAACAGTACTCAGGTTCACGTTGTCTGTGAGACCCATGTAAACTTCAAAACCAGTCAGGGTAAGATTGCTATCAGGGCCGTAGTTTTTGAAAGCAAAGGCATTGATGTACATCCCGGTACTGATCTCTTCGGAATACGCTACAACCATGTAACGCAGAGGGGAGAGTCAACACCCTATGGGAGTCTCTGACGAATACTGATCGAATCCGATATCGCTTTCCAGCGCCAGTGCGCCCAGTACCAGGATAAGCAGAATTGGGAAAAGGTTCTTCATTATATGACCTCTTTGCAAATAGGATACAAACTACAACAGTAGTTAAACCTAAATTTTTTTGTGTTTATTATCAAGTCCGAAGCTATTTATTGTAAAATCTGTATACTGGAAGGTTTGCAACTCCCTGCTGGTTCCAGTAGGAAAAGCCATTTTTAACAGCAACTGCAAGAAGCTCTTTGTGAGAACCGTGTATCATCAATTCCAGATAATCAAGCCTTTTCTTTTCTGCAAATGCAAAAACGCCTTGAATGAATCCTTCGGGATCATCAAGTGCTGAAGCC
>JAGLQD010000087.1 GCA_023136985.1 Candidatus Sabulitectum sp.
AAGAGCGTGACCGAGTAAGCAACATTGCCGGAAACGAGACGCTCCCCTGCGTAGTATGGGAATACCACATCGGCATTAGCTACCACCCGGACGGCTATAATACACGCTAATCATCGGCAAATAGCGTTGCTATTCCGGCTAACGCCGGGACGCCGCTCGATTTCTGGCTCTGGTGCTTTCTTCTCAAATTAGCATGCATTCTGTGCTGTCGCCAGGACGCCCTTCGATATTTTCTCCATTGCTTTCTATCTCGCCCGTGAGGCGCTACTGCACAATGCCTATTGTCAGTCACGCTCCAGTAAATTCTATCGGTTGACCCCAATGGATAATCTTGGCATGCTTCGAGGAATGTTAAGTTTGTTTTCTTTTCAAAAAGGAGGGGTTCAATTGAGAAGAGCGATACCTATTTTACTGGCAGTTCTTGTTTCCGCGTCCGTGGCTGCTCCGTCGATGATGGGAGTCCCCGGGCTGTACAGAGTGAACAGCGCCATTCCTCTGGGATTCAATGAAATCTCTTTTAAGCTGGGGACCTCTTACTGGACCGCGGCTAACGAATACACCAACTTCATCTACCACAGTCACTATCTGCCTCAGACTCTGCTTTTTCCGGAAATCACAGAGACTGAGCACACAGGACAAGGCAGGCTCAGCCTTGCTTACGGAGTATGGGACTATGTTGATCTTGCGGCAACTGCAAGTTACTCCGGAACATATTACGAAAGGGATCTCTATGAAGAACGCTCAACCGGCCACTGGGAGGAAATCCAGGGGTTCGAGAGTGTAAATATTGTTCTTCACGGTGGATACAATCCCATTCCCACAGTTGAAGACATTGTCTGGCTGGGCGCTGACTTCCGCATCGGGCTGGCTCCTGCAGACACTGTATTCCTTCGCAATCTGGATGATCCTGACGGGCAGTGGCATACAGGACAGATGATCAGCACAGTCCGTAAACCATTCAGCACTACCGGTAACGGAAGCTACTCAATGGATTTCCTTATCACCGGTGATTTTGGCCGCTGGCTGCCCATGGCACCTGCCAAAATGCATCTTAACTTCGGCTATTCCAAATACACGCAGAATTACAATTTCACTGATTTCAGGGTTTCTCCCGATTCTGTTGGTTGGAATTACTCTGATTCCACATCTATCGCACTTGAGGTCACCGATGGAATCTTCAACTTCGGCTTTGGGCTGGAAGTTCCCACTCCATACGCAGACATATTCTTTGAATACACAAACCAGAAACTTCTTGACAGAGATAACGCCAGTGTGTCTTATTTCACACCTGGAGTTCGATTCAAGAACAACTCCGGTACTTTCATTGATATTACTTTTGATTTGAGCACAAGTGAATTCGATCCTCAGTACTACGATCTTGGACACGGGCTCTATCAGACAGACAGCGTTGTCACTGAAGCCCAGCGCGCAGAAAGAGCTCCACTTCCTATTGGTGGTGTTTTTGACTGGGGTGTAGGGCTTGGTCTTGGCTTTTCATCTGACATGATGGGTAAAGAAGAACAATCAAATATGGCAACACTCAGTGGAACTGTTACTGATTCTCTCACCGGAGCAGCGGTTTTCTCTACGATCACATTCCCCGGTGTTCCCATTCCCAATGTAACCAGTGATGAGATCACAGGCTTTTACACTCACTTGATCCCTGCAGGAGAGGTCCCAGTTACAGTGGTTGCTCCTGGATATGGAGATGCCAGTGCCATCGTGGTTCTCGGACGGAATCAGTCAATAACTCTTAACTTCAAGCTTGTCCCCAACCTGGGAACCATCAGCGGCTCAGTAAGAGACGGCGAAGGCAGACCAATAGCTAACGCCACAGTTATTATTGGCAGCACTACTCCTGTTACTGTAACAACCAGCAGTGTCGGTGTTTATACTGCTCAGGTTGAGGCAGGCACCTGGCCGGTTGCCGTGCAGATAGAGGGCTACATATCAGACAATCAGACTACTACGATTATTGCCAACGAGACTGTCAGCCTTTCCTTCACCCTTCGCTCAGCACTCCGTGCCGGTGAAGTTATGAGCTTTGACAACATCTACTTTGCCTCTGGAAGTGCAAACCTCAAACCAGAGAGTTTCCCAATTCTGGACAGTGTCGCCATTCTACTCCGGGACAATCCTACAGCAAGAATACAGATAGCCGGACATACTGACAGCGACGGCGGAGAAAGTGCAAACCAGACCCTCAGCCAGAATCGTGCTCAGTCTGTCTATCAGTACCTGATAAGCAAGGGCATTGCAGGCAACAGGCTTACAACAATCGGGCACGGTGAAACCAACCCGATAGTACCCAACAACTCTGCAGCCAACAAGGCACGAAACCGCAGGATAGAGTTCACTGTTCTAAGCATCTAGCTGAATAAGCACCCGACAGAGAAGCCCGGCCGGTGGCCGGGCTTCTTTTTATACAGATCTTTGTGAGTACAGTATCGCCGAGAGAGCTTCCCCTTTTGTTACATCTCCAGCACTTCCCTGACCTTTAATGCAAGATCCAACATTGAAAACGGTTTCTGAATAAAGCGCAGACTTTTTTCCGGATGATCTGATGAAGGGAAAGAGTACCCTGACATAAAAAGAGGCTTGGTGTAAGGACTTACCTTGATGATCTTTTCAGCCAATTCCTGACCATTCATTCCCGGCATTACAAGATCTGTAAGCAGCAAATGGATTTCACCCTCATGCCTCTGGACTATCTTCAAAGCCATATCGGGAAGACCGGCGGAAAGAACAATGTAGTTAAGCCCCTCAAGCATGGTCTGGGTCATCTCCAGCACAGCCACATCGTCTTCAACAAGCAGAATGCATTCACCATTTCCAGCGGGCACTTTCTTGGAAAAATCAAGTCTTTTTTCTGCTGCTTCCTGTGTGGAGCCCGGCAGATAAATATGAATAGCAGTTCCTTTTTCCTGCTCACTCCATACATCGACATATCCTCTGTTCTGCTTCACTATTCCATAAACCGTTGCCAGGCCCAGACCGCTATTCTGTCCTATTCCCCTGGTTGTGAAGAATGGTTCAAAAATGTGACCCACCACTTCCCTGTCAATACCGCAGCCACTATCTCTGACTGTGAGCCTCATATAGTCTCCAGGGATAATTCCAAGGTGATCCTCGCAGTAACTTTCATCAATAATGACATTCACTGTTTCTATGCGGATCTGCCCAACTCCGTCGATGGCGTCTCTTGCATTCACACACAAATTGACCAGTATCTGATCCAGCTGACCGGGATCCATTTCAGCAGTCCACAAATTAGTTCCAGGTAACCATACAAGATCCACCTGCTCTCCGATCAATCGTCTCAGCATATTGAACATGGTTGAGATGGAATCATTAACATTCAGGATTTCCGGCCGAACAATTTGTTTTCTGGCAAAAGCCAGCAATTGTCTTGTAAGAGTGGCAGAACCTTCAGCAGTATGGTGAATCTGTGAGAACACATCATAGTGTTTATCAGACGGAGAAAGCCCCTGCAAAGCAATTTCAGTATGACCAAGAATCACTGTCAACAGATTGTTGAAGTCATGAGCTATCCCACCGGCAAGACGCCCCAGCGATTCCATTTTGTGAGCAGTTGCAGGTATATCCCGGGCTGTATCATTTTCTAAAAGAGTGTTTTTTGTTTCCCTGGCTACTTGCTCCAGCACCAGTTGAACCATTTCCCCCATAAATTCAGCTTTACTGATAAGATCGTTCCGGGATACTACAGGAACATGTTTCAGGGATTTAAGATATCCACTTCTGTTGTACCCGAAACTTTTTGCCTGTCTTCTAAATCTCTTCAGGTCTGGTTCCTCAATAAACACTTGACCTATAACCAGAGATGCTATGTGCTTATCCCTGATTGTTATTGGAATTGCACAATTCACCAGTCCGTGCTCGCATTCCTCAAGAATCGCCTGACCAGGCTTATCCAGAAGGCTAAGAAGATGCCTGCGGCTTCTGACACAACCAAAAGAAGATTCTATACATTCTCTGTGAAATTCAGAGCAGACATCCCGCCATCCGGTATCAATCAAAATGCTCATACCGGGATGGTCCAGAAGAACTACAGGAAAACCTGTAGCTTCAGTGTATTTTCGAAAGACTTTGCGAAGATCATCCAGATCCACCAGAGCGCATATATCGCACTCCTCGTGGACTGAAAGAGACTCACCACTGTTTTTCTTTGTCATAACCACCTCATCAGTTCGCAGCAAGCACAATACAAGTCTGACGCCACCACAGGAATAAAATGATACAAGCTCCGGGGAATCAGGTCAAGAATAGATTTCAGAAAGAATACAGAAAGAATACAGAAAACTATTTCACTATGAAATTTCCATCGTACTTTTTTAGATCTTCAAGGGTTTCGGCGTATACCTCGTGCAGATCCGGCAGGTCGTTCGTGGGAAAAAATTCAGCTCCCATGGTTTCATCCGTTTCTCTCACAAGATCACCATCCCAGTCGTCCACACGAAATACAAGAACAAACATCTGCACCTTGTCTCCGTTTGGGTATGCAAATGAATAACGAGGGTGGGAATAGAGCGCAAAGGGTGTAGCAGAAATAACGTTCAATCCGGTTTCTTCCATCACTTCCCGTTTCAAAGCATCCAGGGCAGAATCTCCGATCTCTACCGCTCCAGCAGGCATTCCCCACCTGCCTGAATCTGTGCGATGGATAAGAAGAACTCTTCCTTCACTGTCCCTGATAACAGCACGCACACCAGGCACAATGATTCTCTTATGGCCAACAAGCTTCCGAAGCTGGCCCATGTATGATTCTTCAAACGAGTTGCTCATTTCTGATTCCAATCCCTTCTACACAATTTTTCGCTGTAAAGAGCAAGAAGATCATCACGGCTCGAATAGATCTTCAACCCATTAGCATTACCGAATTCCTTAACCAGATACGCCGGAGAAAGGTGATGCAATGTTTTCAGGCCAGGCACTTCATTGTTTTCATATCTCCGCAAAATAGTGTCAACAGAATCTGTTTTCAGGTTTCCAATACACCACCATGGCTCAAGTGTTCCAATATTGGAGTAGACATCCCAGTTGCTGCACACAAAAAACCACAGATCTTCCGTCGGATCTTCTTTCAGAAATCGGGCACTGACAATTTCGGAAACCAGTTCTGCTTCTGTGCTCCAGAGTACTTCTTTATCCAGATGTCTCCGGGAGGCGGTCAGTAGTTTTTCCGGAAGATCAGAAACCTGATCAGTGGCTGGTCTCAGGTGCTCCAACTTCCTGGCCTCTCCTTCTGGTCCCGGAAGGTTTAGAAATATCTTGAACTCATCATAAGATCCGGTTATCTTTTCCTGCAAAGCCAGCAGATCGTCCAGCTCAGGCAATAGGTTTGTGGTTAGGAAAACCTGCCAGCGCGGTTTCATCCCACTATCCAATAAGCGTTCTGTGGCAGTTAATGCATCTGCGAAAGCACCCTTTCTTCTGTAAAACCAGTCTGTTGTTTTCTGCATGCCGAAAAAGGTGATCTGACAGGTATCCGGGCCAACAGACTTGGCCCACGGAAGGTAAGTTCTGTCTCTGGCTATCCGCCACATGCTGAGCAGCTCGAAGCGATTGGGTTTGCCGTCCCCAAGCTCTGCCTCAAGATCATACAGATACCTGTAATCGTCTCTGAAATCCGGCTCACGGAAGTGGGTTGAAACTGCAAGAGTCCTGATGGGTGTATCCGCCTGCTGAATGAATTCGCGAAATTGAGCAACTCCCCACCGAACATCAGTTTCTGAGAGAGTACGATTGTTTCCCTTGCCCAGCCAGCAGTGGCGGCAACGGTTGGGACATCCTGCCATATCAAAAGCAACACCAATTCGTTCTGTACTGATAATTGGCATATCAGGATTTCTCCTGCAACGACAGCAGATCCTCAATCAGTATTCTCAGCTCATGAATGTTTTCTGCTGCGTGGTCTGCAGCCTTTGAATCCGATCTGTTTGCGCCGTACAGCACTGTTTGCATTCCTGCAGAAGTTGCACCGATAATATCATATTGAATCGAATCTCCAACAAAAAGACACTTTTCCGGAAGGACATTAAGCTTCCTGCTCATGAGTAGAAATATCTCCGGGTCAGGTTTTGACAAGCCGATCTCACCGGCAATGAGTATCTCCTGAAAAAGCTCTCTCATCCCTGATGCCTCTATTCTCTGTCTCTGCAGCACGCTGTCAGATGCATTGGTAATCAAACCAAGTTTAACTCTGTTCTCCAGATTTTTAAGAAGATCTGCAGCACCTGAATATGCTTTTGTCTCCTTTAGAAGCAACTCTCTGTGAATGTCTGTAAAGCTATCTTTCCAGGTCATTCCCATTTTCTTGAATGCGTACGACAATCTGTATTTAAACATCAGAAGTGGATCGATCTTTCCGCTTACAACCAGCTCATGGAACTGCATAATTCCCTCAACCGAAGCTTCGGTAAACTCTTCAGCGGTACAATCTGAATCAGTTAAACCATGAATGTACTTAAGGGCAGCAGTGTCCGACTCAACAAAGTCAGCAAGAGTTCCGTCAAAATCAAAAATCACTGCCTGAATCATCGAGTCACCTGCATCTCTCATTGCTGTTGTCGGGGTTTTGGAAAATACGCGATCAGTTCCAAACGCATCAAAGTTCAAATCGACAAGCAGAATTGCCTTCTTTTCCTCTAAAGAACCATACATTTCCTTGATATGAATCCCTCGGAGCACTGAAGCCTGTATATGTAAAGTCCAGCAGGCAGGAATTCGGTATTCCACTGTACTGTCTGACTACCTTGGATCATTTCACCTTCACTGAGTACCTGAACAACCCTTCCAGACAGGTCATGCACACTGAGTGCTGCCTCTCCGGTGAATGGAAGGCTGAATGAAATTGCAGTGTTTCCCATAACTGGATTTGAAGATGGTTCATTCAGAAAAAACGATACGGTGGATTGCCCATGCCCGATACCGGTTGTTTCCCATGTAATTGTTGTACTGGCAGTTGTAGAAAAACCAAATTCAGGACTGACTGCCTCTACAAGAATGGTTGTTTCAGTCTCTGAAAGAGGTCTTGTTACTTCGGGAACAAAGCAGGCGTTGTTTGGTGTTGCCCAGAGAAAAGTTCTGCTGTCGTCACTGTTCTCGCGGTATACATTGTAGGTGTAGATTTCTGATGCTGAGTGATCCCACTGTAACCTGATGGTTCCAAGAGTATCGTTAACCTGATTGAACTCATCCACATAAAGTGATGTTACTCCGTCAGGTATGTCAACAGAACCTCTCACAATACCCAGCCTTCCGATGTACGCGGCATAGTCACTGATCGGTGAACTGGAAGTGAAGTTGATGGCTGCAACAGACATGGATGAACCTGCAAAACTTCCCATATCCAGCTTGAACAGGTTCCAGCCGGCCTGGGCAGCATCATCCACATTTTCATAGTAATAATCATCCGGTGCGGAAGAGAGGGACATGGCAACCTGCATCCCTGAAGCCTGACCGGCAGATTCAGCGAACCAGACAAGGTAAAGAGTGTCTGTTGAGGCTATTTCAGCATCCACCTTGAAGAGGTATAGCATTGTCTCGTTTGAACTGTTCAGATCTCCGGATACCTTGAGACAATTGCCTCCATAGTAGGAATGATCCCAATCCATTTCCGGATAGAGGGGGGTTCCAGAGCTCTCGGTGATCCATCTCCAGGTGGGAAGCACATCCTGCTGGCTGCGGTTGTGCCAGTCAAGTTCCGACAGCAGCTCTCCGTCTATTGAGTAGTGATAACCCTGACCTGTATTGAAGTTGGTTACAAAAGGAAAAGATGTAATTGGGGTTCTTGCGGCAAAGTAACAGGCAATCCCCTTCCATGGATGTGTGGTATCTGTATTGGAAGGGTCACGGTTGGCTCCGCTCCAGAACCTGTTTGCTCTGGTATAGAATGCCTGGTGACTGGAGGCGTTGCTGTAGGTCCAGTTGGGACAGTAGAAACCCACTGATGTTACATGATCACCACCTTCCGGAAAAAGATCACTCCACCCAATTCCACCTGTATTGTAACCGCTGGACTGAACATCAATGCCTGCGTAGAGCTCATAAGGGCTTCTGCCCAGAGATGTTGCCAGATTGGCAGAGTTCTGAAGACCAGTTGCGCTCCACCAGAAGTTGAGGAACATCCAGTCGGACACAAGATTACCGTCATGCTGGAAGAACCAGTCATTGTTTGCATTCAAAGCATTCTGCCAGCTTATTCCCCCTGTTTCAACCATGGAGTCATACCACTGGATCTCAAGGTTGGAATTGTCCTGAATGTAAAGCATGAAGTCCCGGACATCCTGGGCAAGCTGGGCATTGCCCCCGGCGGTTTCCTGATTGATGAACCAGCCGTCAAAACCGTAGTATTCCGTCATCTCAATCAGCTTGTCTGCCACAGGGAATGTTGACCCACTCTTCTGGACCAGATCCCACACCCATTGTATCTGCCCGCCGTAAGCCACCGGTGGAAGAAATATGGTTCCGTAAACCGGCACACCATTCCTGTGGCCTGCATCGATCACTCCCGGGTTCGGTGCAAGAATAAGCCCTTCACCGGAGCTGCCGCCCCAGAATGTAAGGTGATCAACATACTGCCAGTAATTGAAAGCATAAACATCAATACCAGTACCACCTTGAGATGGGTTGTTGCTGGTTGAAGGGTTCATGATACTGAGAACCCCCACACCACCCTGATCGGTGGTTGCATGAATGTTACACTGTGTGTCTCCATAGGTTCTTGTTGAAAGCTCTATACCGCTTCTGTTGTAGGCTGCGTCTTCATCTGTTGCTGCAGACCATGAAAGAAGTTCGTTGGGAAACCAGTACGAGGCATAAGGCTGCCCGGGCAGATCTTCCGCCAACCCCGATCCCACCACAAGAATTGTCATGAACAATACAGCTCTCATATTATCAATCCCTTCTTTGCTTCTTTTCTTGCCCTGGCGGAAACTACAGAACCGGGACCGTCAGACCGGGACACAGCAACTGCAACATCTTTACCTACTTCTTCCACAACACGTGCAGCCATTGAATGGGTAAAACCCGGACAAAGAACAATTGAATGAATCTTATTCGCCCGGCAGTATTTTCCAATCTCGGCAATTCTGTCGCACAAGTCACCTGCTGTCATGGAATGCAGAGTGAAAGTTGGTGTCTCGATAACTCTCACATCGCATGGATCTCCGTCTGCCCACTTGGACACATACATGGTGTTGAATTTCATTTTTCTGTCTTTCTGCGTCTGTTCCGAAAAAAACCTTTCAGCATCCTGGCTGATTCCTCTGCCAGAACACCACCCTGTACCTCGGGGTAGTGGTTCAGATGTCGCATTTCAAGAAGATTGGTTACC
>JAGLQD010000088.1 GCA_023136985.1 Candidatus Sabulitectum sp.
AAAGGTTAAGCTGTACAGTGTACTAGTACACTGTACAGCTTAATGTGTCGGTATAATGCGCTGGTATCCTGAGTTCCATACTAACGTCTGGGACGCACTCGGTTACTGGCTCTGCTGCTTTCCAGCAAGGCACTGGTTCAATTACATAGCGGTATGATTTTTGTTTCTTAGAGATGCAATACTGTACAATGGCAGGAATTCCAGTTTCTGGTCAGGTAGTTTTTTGTATTTCCCATGATATAAAACAAATCCATAAGGGCAAACAGCATATTTCTTTAACAGCATATGCATACTTTTTAGACTTCCACCAGTGCCTGATTTAACTTCAATGGGATAGATATTACCATTGCAGGTAAACAGGTAATCAACTTCTGCACTGCTTCCTCTTGCATTCCTTGCCCAATAGAAAAGGTCTGGTTCGTAATTGGCCAGTATTTCCTGTGCAACAAATTGTTCAGCCAGTTTACCTCTAAACATTGCGTGTAGATTTTCATGCTGTAGTTCAAGAGATGCAGAAATTTGTGAAAGCCTTTGCATCAGCCCGATGTCAAGCACTGAAGCTTTGAATTTTTTCTGATTTGCTGCGGCACCCAATGGCAAACCAATAGAATTGCATGATGGTATCTTGTTTAATAATTTAGCTTTTGTAAGCAAATCAAAAGCTTTGTGATTTGTCTTACTGGTGAAGTTTTCATTAAGTCTTGTGTACTTTAGCTGTTCCCCCACGCTTTTTGCAGAATTGAGGAAAACCGTATCCAGACATGCAGAATTCACAATAGGAGTATATTTGTTAAAATCATCTCTGTATGATTCCAGCAACTCAGATTGAACAGCAAATGTTTCTGTCATTGACTTTGAGTCCCGCCATGTTTTTACACAATCCGGCATACCTCCAATGAAGAAGTAATTGCGTACTTCTTTAAGAAGTTCATCCTGAACCATTTCTGAAACAGAAGAGGGATACTCAACTGATTTTTGTGCCATACCTTTTCCACGGATAGCTTGAAGGTACTCATAAAAAGACATGGGATTAACATGAAGGTACTGAACTCTGCCAACCGGAAAAGAAATCTTATCCAAAGCGAATTCCAGGAGAGAGCCGGCTGCAATTACATGGAGCTCAGGCATTTCTTCAAAGAAATATCTTAAAGACATTACTGCCCTGGGGCAAGCTTGTATTTCGTCAAAGAAAAGAAGTGTTTTACCAGGTGTAATAGTTTCTGTAAAAAGCTCCAGGTAATTAATTAATTTTACAGGATCCAAGTCGTCCTTAAAGCATTTATGCACATCTTTGTTTTTCTCAAAATCTATTTTCACATAACTTGTAAATTCTTTTGCCAGCACATTCTCTACAAGCCAGGTTTTACCAACTTGCCTGGCACCTCGTAGAATTAGGGGTTTGCGCCTGGGTGAATCTTTCCAGATCAGTAGTTTTTCTTCAGCAATTCTCTTCATTTTGTTCTCCCTTGTATTTACCTTACAATCGGCAATCCGATAAGTCAAGGGTGTTTAGGGATTAACAATCCGAAAAGTCAAGGGTGAATGAGGACTAAAGCCACGAAATGCAGTGAGAAATTCCTGAAAATTGAACATTTTTCCAGTTAGTTGAGCGAATTCTCCCATTGAGATATCCCCTGGCTGAGCGCCGGTTCTAACGAAGAGACAAACTATGAAATGGTATTTAACCCAACAGCGAAGTATTCTGCAAGAGAGCATGCGGACTGATGGATCCAATTCATGTCCAGTTTTCTGTTACTGCAGGATTCGGGAAGGATCTAAAAAGCTTAGTCGCAGATACAATACACTTCCAGAAGATAGCGATAGCCTGAAAAGTGCACTGCCTCTCGCTCACTTTTTCTCAGAAATTTCTTCCGAGAGCATGTGGTTTTTCCCGATATCACATCTTTGAGTGCTGAAGGGCTTCTTCATGGCAAAGAAATTTGCCCGTTTGTCAATGAAGGGAAACGGAAACAGGTCAGGCTTTCGTGTGGTTTACCATCTTGAAGATTACTGCTTTCAGATCTGTCTGATTGAGAAGTTTCATAAGAATCAAAGGTTTGTAGAGGATTTTTCTAGAATTCAAAACTACCTGGGGAACATGGTCAGCAAGTTTTAACTTGCTGGTTGAAACTCCATCCAGTGTTCGTGATCTGAAAGCTGCTCTGCTATTTACAAGGAATTGAAAGTCCCGAGGTATTTTCTGATTCAATGGTCATTTCCTGGGTTGCCTTGTCGAAATTTACGAATATGAGATATTTGCCTGAAGGAACAATAGCGAGTTTTCCGTCAGGGGAAACAGTACCTGTATACATCAAGTTAAAGCTAGAGCGAGTGGACATGGTTGCTACTCTCCACAAAAGCCTTCCTGCACCGTTTGAGAGAATGTGCTCTGACCCTCTTCGACCCAGGCAATGACCAAGGTCGCTGATGGATATCAGAGTTTGAGCATGAGAGCTCGGTTCTTTGAACGAAGAGACTATTGCAGAAGTGTCCCAGTCCCAAAGCTCGTGAACTGTGTGCTCTGGTGTGGTATCATCCATGATTGTTGCACCAGCCAATTGGAAGTTATGAGATGCACAGATCTGCCAGATCCTGCGGCCAGGTATGTTAATACATTCACCGGAAAGACAATCTATACGGGTTAATCCTAAATGTCCCAGTGATTCCCAAATCACCGCTGTCTCTGGATCATGCTGGTTCCATCCAGGAAAAATTGATTGTACGGGGGTTTCTATGGTGCTGATATTGAGTACATCTCCCAGGATGTTCACGGTTATGCAGTAGTTAAGCGAATAGTCGGTCAGTATTGCAGAGAGTGATGTCTGATCCAGGGAAAGGAACTGATCAATATAGAAAAGGGTTTCCAATCCAAGATCTTCAAGGGGTCGGCAGATAATCATTGAACCATCTCGGTTGAAGGAACGGAAATGGGTATTGTCCAGCCTCAGCACCTGCCCGGTGGATGTCACATGGAGCTTTTCCCACAGCATTATCCTGTGTCCGTAACTATCCGTTACGGTAAAACCGCTTATGGGATTGTGCCTGTTTGATTCGTTTATCTCCGGCGTGGGATCGAACACTGTGGATTCTCCATTTTCCAGGGATATTACAGCAATGTCTCCGCTGATTGCAGATTGACCGAAGATATCCCAGACGAGGAGATATTTGAGGTTTGGGTCTGTTCTGTAATGAA
>JAGLQD010000089.1 GCA_023136985.1 Candidatus Sabulitectum sp.
GGAAACGGGTACTCTATTATGATCTCGCTTCCGGATTCATCTATCAATACAGCTCTTTCATGGTAGACAAGCAGCACTCTGCTATCTCCTGAATTGCTGTATATGACTTCTACACCTATAAGGCCCCAGTTCTCAAGAGTGCTATTTCCCCATGCTGTCATATCCAGGAATTCATATCGGGAATTAAAACCGCTTGCTGTGTATTCGCGGCCTCTCCCCGAACTCAAATCAAAGGCAACACTAATTGTTGACCCTTGCTCAGGTACATCTGCAAGGATTGCAGGTGCAGGGAATACCGAAATAGCGAAAATTTGAATGCTATCCGGAAGGACAGCTACAACTGTGCTGTCGTTAAGCTTCCAGCTTGGGACAGGTTGATTATGGCTCCATATCTGACTGTGATTCACATCAAGTTTCCGCCAGTTATCAATTACGATCTCAACAGTGTCCGAATATATGTCGCAGTTACTTTTCTGATCTATACCCGGAAAAAAGGAGCCATCAAAAAACAAGGTCAAATCAGCCTGTACAGTATCTCCCGGTGATGGAGTGACATGAAAGAGATGCTCACTCATTCCAATTCCAGTTGACCAAAATTCATGCAAGTCCACAGGTACATCAGTGATGATGTAATTACCATCTGCATTGGTCACAGCTCCCAATGGTGTACCAACCACCATTACTGTTACACCAATTAGAGGATTGTCCTCATAATCGACTACTGTACCGCTTATTGAGTACAAGCTGTCTGTCTGCTCCGGAGGAACACCAACAAGAATTGCTGTGAATAAATAGAATAATATCATCATACGATAATAACCATAATTGTTGAGTACGGCAATGTTTCGACATCGGTTGCTCTTCATAATTCCTGGTTTGAAGAGGAAGGGCAGAGGATGGCTGCTCATTAACCCTCCGTTGGCTTATGTTTGCGTATGGTTCCTTAACTAAATAAAGAGAATGACGATCATTCCTTTGGAGAATTGTTTAACGGTGATCTTCGGGAGAAAATACGATGGATGAGGCGATAGTTGAGATCATGGCTCCTGCAGGCTCTTACGAGTCTTTGATGGCTGCAGTAAATGCAGGGGCAACTTCCATATACTTTGGTGTAGGCAATCTGAACATGAGATCAAAGTCAGCTAACTTTGAGCTGGATGATCTTGTTAAGGTTGCCGGGATATGTTCGAAGAATAAGGTAAGAAGCTATCTGACATTGAACACCATCATGTACGACGAGGATCTGCTTGATGCCAGGAAGATCTGTGACCTTGCTCTTAGTGCAAAGCTCAGTGCAGTGATTGCCTCAGATATTTCTGTGATCGAGTACGCCAGGTCAATCGGGCTTGAGGTGCATATTTCAACACAGATGAATGTAGCAAATGTAGAGGCAGTAAAGTTCTATTCAAAGTATGCTGATGTCATCGTGCTTGCACGAGAGTTGTCACTGGGGCAGATCGAGCATATTTGTGACGAGATCAAAAGGGAAAACATATGCGGGCCATCCGGAGAACTTGTTAAGATCGAAGTGTTTATTCACGGTGCCTTGTGCGTGGCTATTTCCGGTAAATGCTACATGAGTCTTGCTCAGTACAACAGCTCCGCAAACCGGGGAAAATGCCTGCAGACCTGCCGAAGGCGATACAGGGTTATTGATGAGGAAACAGATGAAGAGTTGATAATTGACAACAAATTCGTGATGTCTCCCAAAGACATGTGTACCATCAAAATGCTGGACAAGTTGATTGATGCCGGTGTTGGTGTGCTTAAGATTGAGGGCAGGGCAAGGGGGCCGGAGTATGTTGATACTGTTGTAAAGCAGTACAGAAAAGCGCTGACACTGATTGCTGCGGGAGAATATGATGATCAGCGCAAGGATGAATTGGAAAAAGAACTGAAAAAAGTTTTTAACAGGGGTTTCTGGGAGAACGGATACTATCTGGGAAAAAGACTGGGAGACTGGTCAGGGGCTTACGGATCCCAGGCAACCACGAAAAAAATTCTGGTTGGCAGGGTAGTTAATTTTTATAAAAAAGTGATGATAGTTGAAATTCTGGTTGAATCGGGAGAGATTAGCATTGGGGATCAGATAGCGTTCACAGGAACAACTACAGGTATTGTATACTCTAAAGTGGATATGATTCTTGACAGCTCGGACGTGGAAACTGCCCTGTTGAAAAAAGGAAGCACTGGAACGATCAAGCTTGAAGAGGTTGTGAGAAGAAATGACAAGGTATTTCTTGTTAAGCCGAGAAATGCAAATTGAGTGTTTTGCAGAGGTGCTGATATAGGGTCTGTATGCTGTTCCCGGGGTTTAGTGTTCTGAAGTATTTTCTTCTGGAAACTCCGGGGATTTGAGAGGACAAAAAGGAAGTTTTGTGAATGATCTGAAAATGCACATTCCTGGAAGCAAATACATAGCGAATAGAGTGCTGCTGATCTCTGCACTTACCCATGGTAAGTCGGTTATCTCTAATGTACCCGGCAATCAGGACATGGAACTACTGCTCGAATCATTAAGAAGAATTGGTGTCTGTTACTCTGAAGTTGATGGCGAAGTGGATGGGCAGAAGAAACTGGAAGTATGGGGAATCAGGTCATCATGCTGTAATTTGAATAAAGAGAGAAGAATAGATGTTGGTGAGTCGGGAACTCTGCTTAGATTTGTTACGGGTCTTGGATGTCTGCTTCAAGGGAAGACGGAGATAACAGCAGGCAGCAGGAACAAAGAAAGACCCATCGAGCCCCTTATTCAAGCATTGAACGATCTGGGAGCTCTGGTAACTGCTGCTGCAGGTAGGAGCTTGTACCCCATGAGGATCAAAAAGAGATTGCTGGGGGGAAGTACTGTTCTAAGAGGAGATATCAGCAGCCAGTTCATCAGCTCTTTGCTGATAGTTTCTCCGTATGCTGAAAGAGATGTAGAGATCAAGGTTCTGAAACCAATAGTATCATCGGGCTATATAGATATGACAATAAGAGAGATGGAAAGATTCGGGGTTACTGCAAAAAGAATCACTGGTGAAAAGTATGATCTGCTCCGGATCAAGGCAGGGCAGAGATACCTGCCACAGGAAGTGAGTATTCCCAAAGACTGGAGCTCTGCTAACTATCTGCTGGCTGCATCTGTCATACTTAACAGAAAGATAGTGATCAATCAGATTGATCTGAGATCGAATCACGGAGAATCTGAATTTGTTGCAATTCTGGGAAGAATGGGTTGCAGGATAAGTACAGAATCCAGCAGTGTATCAATTCTTGATTCGGAGAATCTGACCGGAGTAGAAGTTGACATGAAAGACAGCCCGGACTCCGTTCTAACCCTGCTGGCTGTGGCATTGTTTGCCAGGGGAACCACCATTGTGAATAATATCAGCCATCTGATTCACAAGGAGAGCGACAGGATAAAGCAGGTAGAAAAGGAATTGAAGAAAATCGGAGCAGACATAAAAACCACGGAGTATTCAATAACTGTAGTGGGGCAGAGCGCTCTTTCTGCCGCTGTTGTTGAATCCCACAATGACCATCGACTGGCCATGTGTCTGGGGTTGATAAATATGAGAAATAGAGCCATGACAATAGTGAATATGGAATGTGTGCGGAAATCATTTCCGGAGTTCTGGGAATGCATGAAGAAGATTGATGAAGGCGGTGAGGAATGCCTGGAGATTCAATAGGTAAGATGTTTAAGGTAAGTGTGTGGGGCGAGTCTCATGGCCCATCTATTGGAGCAGTTGTTGAAGGTTGCCCTCCCGGTGTGGAATTGGATATGAACCTGATCCAGGAAGAACTGAACAGAAGGAGGCCGGGAAAGGATCGTTTTGTAAGCAGCAGGCAGGAGAAAGATAGATTTGAGGTTCTTTCCGGCTTGTTTAAAGGAAAGACCACCGGAACTCCAATAAGTATCATTATTAAGAATAATGGTTTCAACAAAGAGAATTATGAAGAACTGGGCGAGGTATTCAGGCCTGGGCATGCGGACTTCACATATCGGACAAAATACGGAATAAGGGACTACTACGGTGGCGGAAGAAGCTCTGCAAGACTTACAGCTCCCATTGTTGTTGCCGGTGCCATGGCCAGGCAGATTCTGAGAAATGAACTGGGAATAGAGATACTGGCCTATGTGAAACAGATCGGAAGTATTGAAGCAGCCATTAAAACCGGTGAAGCAGCTTCGCGTTCTCTGGCTGACAGCCTGATAAATTTTCCCGACAAACAAAGAGAAGTTGAAATTCTTGCGTTGCTTGAAAGATTGCAGGATGAAGGGAATTCTATTGGCGGCATTGTGGAATGCACAGTAAGGAATACACCTGCAGGATTGGGTGAGCCGTTGTTTGGCAAGCTGGATGGCGATCTGGCCGGGGCAATGATGGGACTGAATGCGGTGAAGGGATTTGAACTCGGCAATGGCTTTGAATGTGTTGAGTTAACTGGAAAAGAAAACAATGATGAGTTCACTGTAGTTGAGGGCGATACTGTTACCATTACTAATCGCTCCGGGGGGATACAGGGAGGCATATCCAACGGAATGCCAATAGTATTCCGGGTTGCATTCAAGGCTGCACCAAGCATTTCTCGAAAGCAGAGAACTGTTGATGTTCATGGGGAGAAAAGAGAAATACAGATCCAGGGGGATCATGACATCTGTGTTGCGATCCGTGCTGTGCCTGTTGTTGAGGCATTGGCTGCAATCGTTCTTCTTGACCACTATTTGAGGCACAGAGGGCAGTGTGGAGTCATAAAGAAATGAATCAGATTGATGAATTAAGAAAAGAGATAGACAAAATTGACAGTGAGATAGTCCATCAGCTGAACAGGAGAATAGAGCTGGTCTTGAGTATTAAAGATTACAAAAAGCAAAACAAGTTACCTGTTGAAGATATTGCCAGAGAGGAAGATGTAATTTCGAATCTTGAATTCGACAAGCTCGATGAAGATTTTGTCCGGGATATTTTCAAAACCATTTTCAGCTATTCCAAATCAAAACAAACTCAGTAATTGAGTCGGACTCCACAGAGCAATAAATCTAAAACAATTCCTGGTACTTTGCGGAAATTTTTGAACTCGACAGGAACCGAACGGTAATAAGCACAAAACCCAGTTATCTCATGGTTATAAATATAACAGTTGTGTTGAAAGAAAGAGTTCTAAAGCTATAGATCAGAAGAGATACATCAATAAGATCGATAGCTAAGACAATAAGAACAATAACAAATAGTACATCAAGTGTAATATGCTGGATATACCAGTGGGCAGGCAGCAAGTGGATGATTCTCTACATTGACAGAAGTTCTTGCTTGTACGATACTTTGCCGTTGAAATAGAAAAATGTATGGAAAAATGAATAGAAAACTACTCAAACAATCCAGGAGTTGTGAAATCGATGAGCATACTTAGTCTTATTGCCTGCGTTCTTGTTGTTAACTTACAAGTTAGCGATAATTCGACCATGCCTGATGATGCCAATTTGACCGGTGAATTTCAGGATTATGTCTATTTTGATATCGACGATGAGATATCTATAGACATGGTTCTGCCGCCGCATTTTCTGGAGCGCGGACCTCTCGAAGTATCCGATATAGAGCCTGGTGATACACCGGAAGGTGACAACCTCTTCTGCAGCACATTCAGCACTGACGGCTCAAAGGTGTTCGTGGCTAATTTTCTGTCCGAGAATATCAGTGTAATTGACTGGGCTACAAAAGCAGTTGAAGCTACTATTGACGTGGGCGGCCGTCCGGGAAACATAGCCTGTAGCGACGAGTATGCAATTGTTACAATCCCATTTGAAGAAAAGATAGAAATTTATAATCTCAGTGATTATTCACTGGCAAAATCGTTCACTGTAGCCGGGGGACAGCCATGGGTGACAAAGATAAGTGAAGATGGTACTATTGCGTGTGTAGCTTCCGATGTGCTAGACATTTGTGATGTTATCGATCTAACGACTTTGACAATAGTAAATACGATCACAGATTTCCCAATTTATCCCAAAGCCCTGTCTTATACTTATGAAACGTATCGCTGGTTTGCAAGGTTTTCAGATTATACTCTCACTCCACTTGATAATTATATAGCAGTTGGTAGTGGAGCTCAGCTTTTATTTATTAATTATATGACAGGTAATATTGACCACACTTTGCCTATGAGTAACTGTAGCCATTCGGCATTGTCCGGTGACGGTAATTATCTGATTGCAAGAGATGGGTACGATCCCCTTAAATTAACAAGAGTGGATCTTTCAACTTACACAATTGAATCTTCCGTTACGATCCCCGGATTCGCTATGGGTAACAGCGGTGAAATTGCGGTTAACCAGGACGGTACTAAAGCTTATACTTCCTCCGGCGGCAATGCCTGCTTTCTGGTAAAGTTCCTTACAGGCGACTTTGTTGCTTTTGATGCCAGTACCACCGCTTCAGCCGATTGGGTAGCTTCAAATTACGATCATACGATGGCTATTAGTTCTCAGCTAAGATATGCGATTATTGATTTTGAATCTGAGACCATGATAGATCGATATTACGGAAACTGGAATATGCAGGGATGCGTCTCACCTGTGGCAAACAACAGTGCTGCTTTTTACCCCACCAGGCATGAGGCGGTACACTGTTATTCTTTTGATGACACTTCCATGAATTATCTTGCTTCGGTGCTTTCCGGATCTCCAATAGAAGGAGATGGTACTAGAAGAGTCGCCATTGCCCCTGACGGTTCAGTGGCTGTTGTTTCAAATACAGGGTCAGACAATGTAAGTATCCTGAACATGAGCACTCATCAGATCGATGCTGTAATTGAGGTAGGTGATAGAGTACAGAATGCAGCAATTACATCTGACTCCAGATGGGCGGTTGTCTGCGGTTGTATGTCAGAGCTTGTAAAAGTGATTGACCTGGAAACTAACACAGTTGCAGCCAGCATATCCACCGGAGATTATTGCACCAACGTGGCAATTGCACCAGATGATTCGTACGCATATGTAACAAGTATTTATGACGATAAAGTGACTGTTATAGAATTGGATGGTTCATCCAGTTCCAAGCTGGTGGACATTCCGATATCTGGTATTAATGGCACATTCAACGTCAATTGTGGTGTTTTCAATAATATAGAGGTCAGTCCCGATGGCAGCACCTGCATTGTTGCAGCAGCTACAGATGATATGGTCAGAGTTATTGATACAGCCACAAATACCGTGGTAGCCAATGTTGCAGTGGGTAATTTTCCACTGCATTTGACTTTCAATGCTGATGGTACAAGAGCTATCGTAAGCAATTTTGCAGGTGACTCCTATTCTCTTCTGAATATTGATGGAGCATCTTCATCTGTTATTCATACACAGTATTCCGGTGATCGCCCTGCGCGTGTGGCTTATGATTCTGTCTCCGATCAGTTTGCTGTTGCTATTTACGAAGAGGGCAAGGTAAAGACTATTGACCCTGATACCGGTGCTATAACAGGAACATTTAACTACCCCGGTAAGGTTTTTGAGGTCCGGTATACTGCCACGGGAGAAAGACTTGTCCTTGTTTACGCATCCGGAACCACCCCATTTAGAATGTACAGGGGAACTGAATATGTTGATCTAAACAGTTTCCCAACTTCTTTTGATTACAATGATGCAGTTGATGCCGCAGTGGCTGCAGCACCAGGTCCGGATTATGCAACTGTCATAACATACAGTTCATCCGGTGTATCACAGCAGAATGTTGTACAGATCGCTATTCCCGGAGTTAGTATTTCTCCTAATCCGGGTTCAATGTTCTTTTCATTCGATATTTCTCTTCCATCTGCAAGTAATGTAAGCCTTGGAGTTTACGATCTGAACGGCAGAAGAATGTTAACAGTGGAGGAGTCATTCTTTTTGGAGGGCAACCATTCTATCAGCTGGAACAGTACGCTTCCTGCTGGAGTTTATGCTTTGAGGCTTGATGCATGCCAGAAGTCTGTTACCAGGTTCTTTACTGTTTGCAGGTAAACTGCAACACTGAAACATGAATTGAAGGGCTCCTCGTGTTGATCAGAACAGGGGAGCCTTTGATCAAATCATCCATAGAATGCTGCGATTCTGCAGCAAGATAAGAAAATACCATACCTCTATGAAAAACTCATGGTCTTTCGTCAGTGAGATATCTTCTTAGTGTTGCTGGCCGTGAGCTTCTTTCCATATTTGATATACTTCCAGAAGAAGTGAAATCTTTTGAATCCACAGGAGACAGTATCTGCTGGTGGAAGCCACTACAGTTCGTGTTCTTCCCGGCAGAGAACCGGTAAGGTGATGCTGGTATTATGAAAGGTTGTTAAATGCAGAGCAGGCGCAGGATTTTAGCAGAGTATACAGAAAAGCCCCTTCGCTCAGAGGGCAATGCAGTGCCTTCCGTCTACAAATTCATTCAGGACAGCGCTCAGGCTATCATGGGAAATCTGAATGAGAATGAGCTGTACGAAGAGAGTTATCTAAATCCAGCTGTGGCTGCTGCAGTGTTTGGAGAAAGGGATGGGCAGATAGTTTCTGCGTGGCGCTACTGTATTCTGCAGGCTTCGCAGGACTGGTCTCTGGGGGAGTTTCAGCGACTGGAGAAACTGGCAGCCGGGCTCGAGCTTATAGCAGCAGGAGATGTATCAGGTATTACTGCAATCTTGAAAGCTGATTTCATTCAAAGCTTTTCTACTGCCACTAGAAGGATGCTTGATGAAGAGTTTGATATCAGTAATGGAGAATCTCTTGCCAGTTACGGTGTTCCAATCACTTCAAATGAGGAGGAATCACTTGAATTCCTGCAGACCCTGCCTGTTCGGGATGTTGAACTTATAGCCGGATCAGTTGTTTCCGGATACATCAAAGGTTTTCAAGACGATAACAAGCCCATTCATCTTAAGCAGACAGTTGTTCTTTCGGTGCCAGCTGGGTTCGAACGGATAGCAGCATCTCTCAGGCAGGAGTTCCTGAGAAATGATCTAAGAATGAAGGTCTGGCAGATAACTACTACCGGGCACAGCCTTCAGATGCAGTATGATCACAAATTTGACTGGGCTTTGTTTCTAGACGAAGAAACAGTTGACAAGGCTATTGGTGAGCTGGTTGGTATGTTCAGTGAAATGTATGAGGAAGCATCACTGCATTCAGGCAGAGCATATGTGATGACCTTTGGAGACAATCGGAGAAGCCCGGAGCCAAACCGATTTTCAGTGAAACCCGGAAAAGATTCAAGCAGAATATTCATGGACCTTCAGCTGAGAAGGCGTGAGATAAGCAATAGATACATTAAAAAAGAAGAGACCAGTTATACAGGAGTGGCTTTTCCTGTTGCGGAAATAGGAGATGACTACAGAGAGATATTCATGGAAACTCTTCTGGTAAACACCCTGGACAGCTCTGTTTACAGTGATATTCAGGATGCTCTTATAGACGCGTTGGATCAGGCAGACAGCGTAAGGGTCAAAGGAGCTGAGGGCAACGATACCGATATCACAGTTCAAATGCATACTCTGAAGGATCCCGAGAAGGAAACTTCATTCCTGAACTGTCTTTCTACTGTGAATATTCCACTTGGAGAAGTTTTTACTTCCCCGGTATTAAAAGGTACAAGCGGAACGGTGCATGTGAATGAGGCATTCATTGCGGGAATTCTTTACACAGATCTTCGTCTTGTTTTCAAAGATGGCTATATCGTTGATTACAGCTGCGCGAATTTTGATAGTGAGGAAAAGAGCAGAGAGTTTTTGTATAACACCCTTATTCATCCTCATAAGACACTTCCCATGGGAGAATTTGCCATAGGCACAAACACTCTGGCATACAGAATGGCAATGAAGTACGGGATCATGAACAAACTGCCTGTGCTGATCGCCGAGAAGATGGGGCCGCATTTCGCAATAGGCGATACCTGTTTTGCCGGTGGGGAAGATCATGCCTGCTGGAATCCGTCTTCAGGTAAGGAAATGGTTGCCAGGTTTAACGAGAAAACAGCTCTGCGCAAAGAGAATCCTGAACAGGCATACACTTCCACCCACAACGATGTTACCATTCCCTACAGCAGTCTTGATTCTGTAACAGCTGTACATCCAGACGGTACAACAACGGAGATCATTAATGAAGGAAGATATGTTCTTCCCGGGACAGAATATCTGAACATTCATCTGAATATGGAGGACGGTAAATGAATGGCAAGAGAGTAAAGATCGCAGCAGGGCTTGCCTTTGCAGATTACGGCAGACTAGCTGAACAGGTCAGAGAAGCTGAAGAAGCAGGAGCAGACTACATACATGCTGATGCTTGCGACATGTTTGATATGCCGGACTGCCAGCTTATGGGAGGTCCGCAGGTAATCAGGGGGATAAGAGGGCACACAAAGCTTCCCATTGAGTGTCATGCCTATCTTCAGTTCTGTGATTACAACTTTGTTGATGATGTGGCTGATGCAGGGGCGGATATGTTGATACTGCCAGCGGAACATCATATGGGAGCCCCGCTGGCATACATGATGGCCAGAACCTTCAAACACAATATGAAGTTTGGTTTGACCTTGTGCTGTTTTACTCCCCTTGTATTTGTGGAAGAGGCCATTTACGAGATCGACAGACTTCAAATAGTTGTGCACGGGGTAAGAGATAGCTACTGGTCATGGAGAAGATCACAGCTTCCCATGATAAGAAAAGCCAGGGAGCTTATAGACAGTCGCAACCCCAGCTGCGAGCTGTGTGTTGATGGTGGTATCCGCGCTGAGAATGTTGCTGAACTAATTGAAGCCGGAGCCGATGTTGTAGTGAACTCCAGAAGGATATTTCAACACGAGAACGGCATCAGAGCAGGTGTTACTGATATGAGAAACGCTATTGATAAAGCCTCAGGTTACAGGTTATAGAGTTTTCAGGGGCTGTTGTGTTTTCTCTCTAAGGATATCAGCAGCCCCGCTCCAGTCCATATCATTGCCTGCCATACCTTCTAAGAATAGTTTTTTAAACCGGTTGCTCCATGTATTTCTCAAACCGTCATCTACATCCTTGTATGATATAGCCAGCTCCAGAAGTCGCATGAGTCCAAGAGTTGTTTCCAGCTCTTTATTCCCGGGCAGCTCCGGGTCATAGCTGCCCCCGCTTTCCATGAATCCATCGAAAAATGCCTTTTCTGCTGCAGATGTATTGCTGTAGTAGTTGAACAGAAACAGTCTGATGCCATACATTTCAAGGGCCGGGTGGGCGTATTGGCAGGTCTCCAGATCGAAAAAACCTGTTGGCTGACCGTCTTCTCCCACAAGAAAGTTCATAGGATGCATGTCTGTCATGACAAATGATGGCGTTGATTCATCTGTTCTTACTGTCTCCAGGCGGGTTTGAAAAAAATGAGAAATGTCAACTGCTTCGTCTTTGGAGAAAATTCCACTGGTGTTTCTCATCCTGTACTCAAGAACATCCAGCATTCTGCTGGCGAATATCTTTCTATTGCGACCTGAAACCTCGCGGCCATCTGCATCCCCGAATGATGAGGCATTAGCAGATCGTTGAAGCTGTCCGATACAATTGCCAAGTTTCTTAAGGCTCTTCGAGCATGCTTCCAGCGTGTGGTGATTCTTTTCCAGGTATTCGTTCCAGAGCAAGCCGGGCAGTTTTTCCACAAGCATGAACTCATCGGATGTGAAAAGAACTGCAGGGGCAGGTAATCCAATTCCCCTGATAAGATTAATATTGGATTCTTCCCGATGTCTGCAGAGAAGCCCTCCGAAAAGGCTGTCTCTTTTGCGCTGTCGCCCTGAACCGAATCTTGCGATTGCCTGCTCACCATTATCCAGTGTTACATCAAACACGAAGTGGTTGGCACCTTCCGGTATACGCCTGGTGGCTCGGTGTCTGATCTTTTTGGAAGAGAGGTATTCTGATGCTTCTTTATCAGTCATTGTCGCCTTTCAGGGAAATCGCTTGTGATACATTTCTCTTAATGTAATACTATTTGGAAAGTAGCTCTGCTCTTTTTCTGACAGGTCCTGATGTATAGATCACTGCAATGCGATGAATGTACAACACTGATACAAGAAGCGTAGCGAAGCTTTTGCTGTTTTTGAATCATCTGCTGGCTGTGAAATGCTTATGAATGCTTCTAAATAGGAAAAGAGATTTGACAAATAGTAAAGTGAGAGTATATGAAAGGTAAATGAATGGTTGTAAAAAAACAAATGAAGTCAGAGAAAAATGAGATACCCGGTGATTACTTGCTTAATCATGAGATGCAAAGTACATACCAGTTGAAAAGGAGAGAATCATGAGATTGCTATTTGTGTTAGTGGGAATCCTGCTTGCTTTCGGATGCGAGAATGCTGAAACATCCCGCGATGAAGCAGTAACAGATGGTGGGCCTGATTCTCTTATTCTGTCAGTTTCAGATACAATAGGCGTTCTTATGGGTGATTCTCTAAGAGAGTTCGGCAGTCTTGCGGATGTTGAATTTGATTCCCATGGAAATATTCTTGCGCTGGATGCAATGAAGGGCAGGATCACTGTTTTTAACTCATCACTTGAATTTGTAGAGTTTATTGGCAGACACGGAGCGGGTCCAGGCGAGTTTCAGTATCCCAACTGCTTTGCACAGCTTACTGACGGAACAATTGTAGTTTCAGATTTTTCAGGTGCCACAGTAACAAGCTTTGATGGGGATTACCGATTCATAAGCAGACTGGCCGGCTTTACAGTTGTTCCACCAATGTTCCCAGCAGCTGGCCCAGGTGGATCTTACTACGCTGGCAATGTTGTAATTGACATGTCCATTGAGGGAGACATTCCAACAGGAGAAAGCTTTATCGGTCTCTACAGGGGTGATGTTGAACCGGAAATCGTTCTTGCATCATATCCTCTGGATATCAGCATTGGTGACGACGGAGATGTAAATGTTGACAATGTGGATGTGGTATGGGATTCAGACAGCCATGGAAACCTGTTCTACGCCGTTAGTGATGGGGTTAGTTATGCCATTTACGGGGTTACTGCGGAAGGCGAAGAAATACTGGCCATAGAAAAAGATTGGGAGCCGGTTGTTAAAACCGATGAGGAATTACAGGAAGAGTATTATTCAGAAGGTCT
>JAGLQD010000009.1 GCA_023136985.1 Candidatus Sabulitectum sp.
GATTTCTGGGCGCCCTGGTGCGGACCATGTAAAATGATGGCGCCAGCCTTTGTCCAAGCCGCCGGTCAGCTCGAACCCCATGTGCGGCTGGCCAAGGTAGATACCGAATCCCAACAGAATCTCGGAGTGCAGTTTGGTATCCGTTCCATCCCAACCATGATTATCTTTGTCGGCAGCATTGAGAAATCTCGCCAGTCTGGAGCAATGGACAGTACAGCTATCATCAGTTGGGTACGCAGCCAGCTAACTTAAGAATAAAAAGAGGCAGTCAGAAGTAAAAATTGGTACGGACCATTCTATTTGAGGGAGACTCTTATTGCCGGAGAATTGCCAAAAAACATTCTAGATGACTTTGGGAATGGTGCTTTTGTTGTAATCAGGGGGGGGATAAGATCAGTTATCGAAAGGTGATTTTGATATTCTCCTGCGGAGGATTATACTATATACTATCACGGGAGATACGTTATGCCAAGAGGAGACGGAGCGGGACCGCCATCCGGCGGCCGTATTAGAAAAGGTGGGGGCGGTGGCCCCTTGGCTGCCGGGCCCGGGTGGGCAGTGTATCTGCCCGAAGTGTGGCTACAAAGTAGCCCATATTATAATTCAGGAAACCCTTGGGGAATTAAATGACTGACAAACCACAACACTTTCGCCGCTATATTTTGGACAGCATGCCAGTGGCTATAGTAACCATGGATTTTAATTTTAAAATCACTTCTTTTAACCGGAAAGCGGAAGAGATGACCGGTTTCCCGGCTAGTGCAGCGGTGGGACGGTTATGCAGTGAGATATTACGCAGCAACAAGTGTAAAAATGAATGCCCGTTGCAAACAGTGCGAGAATATCAGGAATCGGCAACCGGCCTGGAGGCGGAGTTGACCAATCATCAAGGAGAAACAGTGCCGGTGCGCATAGGCACTACAGCCATCGAAGATGCCGACGGCAACTTTATTGGTTATCTGGAGATAATCGAGGATATCTCAAGATTTAAGGAGATGGAGCGGGAAAAAGAGAATTTTGTCTCTATGGTTGCGCATGACATGAAATCACCAATGGTTATCATTGGTGGTTTCATCAAACGCCTTCAAAAAGAGCTGATCTTCAAGGATAATGACAAAATCTTGAAATACCTCCAGACAATTGATGAGGCCGAGCACAAATTGGAGTCTCTGATTCATGAATTTCTCGAACATTCCCGCCTGGAGAGCAACTATTTCAACCTAAAGTTGGATGATATTGATATCGCGGACATACTTAAGAAAATCATTGAAAATCATCGCCAGATGATAGAAGAGCAGAAGATTGATTTGCAGTGTGATTGCCAAGTGCAGGCCCCTATTAATGCGGATGCTGTCTATCTCAATCGAGCATTAACAAACCTTTTAAATAATGCCCTAAAGTATTCCCCCCGAAAAGGTAAAATTATCATTAGTGTCAGGGAAGCAGATCACGAAATTGTTATTCGTTTTCAGGATCAGGGTAAGGGTATTGACCCTAAAGAGCTGCCTTACATTTTTGATGCTTTTTACCAAGGGAAATCAAAAAATGAAAAAAGTGGTCATGGCCTTGGCCTGGCGTCGGTCAAGTCCATAGTCCGCCAGCATGGAGGCCGAGTTACGGTAGAAAGCACTCCCGGCAAAGGTTCTGTGTTTACCGTCAGGCTGCCCAGAAAATTAAATGAATAACAGGAAAATATATGACCAGTGCTCAACACATACCGGTGTCTGCCCTGCTGGCCCAAAGTGAATGCATTATCCGCTTTTTGGGATCTGATGATAAAACCGCCCAGCGGTTGGCCCAGATGGGAATTTTACCAGGCACTCACCTGCAAATTATCCGGATTGCGCCCCTTGGCGGCACCATTGAGGTAAACGACGGTCAGGGCCAGAGCTTTGCCCTGCGCCAGCAGGAGGTTGCAGCCATGACCTGTGAGCCGGTAGCCATGCCCCTTATCTCTGGCAGGAAACCGTGGCCTTGATTTTTGGTTTTATTGCCAAGGAGATCGTTGTTGGAAGCCTGGCTGTTATCTATGGCGGAACCGACCTGGCCGGACTGATGAGCAGCCATATCACCCAGATGCAGAGCATCAGTTTTATGATCTTCTGCCTGCTTTACACCCCATGTGTGGCCACCATTGCCGCCATTTGCTCGGAATCAAGATCCCTCAGGATTACCCTGATCAGCCTGGTTTCCGGCCTTGGTATTGCCTGGCTGACCAGCTTTGTTTTTTATCAATCAGGATTATTGCTCGGTTTTAATTGACTACAATAAAAAGTAATTAGAGAAACAATCATGAACAAGGAACAAAATAAACGATCACCACAGAGACCGACTTTTCGCAAAGTTTTGCAAAAAAGCGCTCTTTCCTTCCTGGCCTTGAGCCCTCTCCTGTTAGGAATCATCGGCTTGGTCGGTCTCTTTCAGGTTCTGGTGACGCCGAAGATGCTCGCGGCTCTTTTTAAAGGCAATGGTGTTATCGACACCCTGATCGGCACCCTGGCCGGTGCCACCGCCCCCGGCAATCCGGTGGTCAGTTATCTGCTGGGCGGAGAACTTCTCAAACAAGGAATCTCGCTCTATGCAGTGAGTGCTTTTGTCATCTCCTGGGTTACCTTGGGATTAACCCAGCTGCCGGCAGAAGTGGAGGTGTTTGGCGGTCGTTTTACCCTGTATCGAAATATCCTGGCCTTTGTCTTTACCATGCTGATTGCGACGCTGACCACC
>JAGLQD010000090.1 GCA_023136985.1 Candidatus Sabulitectum sp.
AACGCCGGAGAAAAACAACCCCAAGAACCGCAGAAGGCATTGCAGCCATAAGAACCAGGATCTCTCTCCAGAGCTCCGGGAAACCAAACCATGTTGCAAGGTGATCTGCAAGCAGTGGCTTCAATATCAGTTTTAAAACAATGACTATGCCCAGAGGTATCAGAATGGAGCGGACAGCAGGTTTTTTGAACATCAGACCGACGGAGAGGATAGCAAGAGGAGTCAGCGCTGCGGACAGCACCGTACCGAGACGGAAAAAGGGAGCCATGTATAAATTTTCTTCGCCGGGGATCCTTAGAATACTCCAGAGCAAACCGGCGAAGAGAGCAAAGAAAACAGGCGACCGGAAAAACCCAAGGGAAGCTTTCCATTTGGAACTTTTTAGCTTTCCTGACCCGAAGTAGGCAGCAAGGATCGGTCCAAGGATGAATATGGGATATCCAACACCTATCTCTGAAACAAGAACCGCCTCGCTTAGTGCCTCTGGATTATCCGGAAACATCTGAAGAACGATAGAGTATCCAAGAAAAGTGGAGGAGCCGAATGCAGAGCAGAATACAATAGCACCCTGTTGTGCCCTGTTGAACTTAAGAAGGGAACTGAGAAACCAAGCCAGTGCAATGAAAAGAAGTTCCAGACCCAGCATTACTAAAGCCGGTTCTATCTGATCCAGTTGAATTTTCTGTTTTGCCAGGCTGACAAATACTATTGCCGGCAAGAAAACATCAGTTACAATCCTTGCAAGAGTCAGTGAATGCTCTTCTTTTAGAATGCCTTTTGCCTTAAGGATCATTGCAATCACATAGATCATCACTATGACAAGAATGGCATTTACCAGACCATGGAATTCACTCATAATTTCGCCTTATCTTTTCTAAGTGATCAGCAGGCAATTCTACCGTGTGTTTTCAGGAAGAGTACTCTGGAGATCATCAATCGTATGCAAGCCGAGTTTCCTCGTCTGTGATCACAAACCTGATAAGTTTCTGCGCCGTCTCCGACTCCCATGTTCCCAGTTTCTGGTGGGTCAGGAAGTATTTCTGTGGTATGGGGTGGGTACCGGCAACGACTTCCAGATCGTACTTTGCAGGAATAAAATCGGTGAAAGCCTGAATCCTGGGACACGGCGGATAGCCTACGATCAAACCTGTTGCAAGATGTATAACATCTGCCCCGTTCTTTTTCATTTCCTCGGGAGCGTACTCCACATTGCCGCCGGGACAACCCCCGCAGGTGGTAAATCCAACCAGGTCGACTTCCTCATCTTTGTACAGAGAGAATGCACCTTCACGATTGTTCAATGAGCGAAAACACTTTCCACCTGCACAGGTATGGTAACGATCACAGATAATTATTCCAATTTTCTTCACTTGCTTCTCCTTCACCGTTCAGGGTAGTACAAGCATATCTGTTTTATCAGGGAAAGAACAGTTTCGGTTGAAGCTTTCACGCAATCAGGGCGAAAAGCATAAAGCTTTCCGCCCTGAGCTTTCTCCAGCCAATTCTACCGTCAGCGGGTAACAACCACCCTGCACGAAGACATACTACCGCCATGGGTAGCTACAACTGTATACACACCAACTGCCATTGATTCTGCGCTTAGCACTGCGATATCAGACTGTCCACTCACAGTGAATGATTTTGCCATGCGGCCCATGGAATCGTATATCGCTATGCTTACAGGCCCATCAGAACAGATAAGCTTTATCTGGAAGCTGTCGGTAACTGGATTTTCTACCGGTTCTACCCTGAACACATCAACAGGGGTCGCCTCCTGGCTTTCGGAAGTTCCAGTGGTTGCAGCAAGAAATAAAGTGACATATCCATCATGCTCTCCTACCACAAGGTCAGGATGTCCATCATTGTTCCAGTCTGATATGGTCACTCTTGTTGCTCTTCTGATCTTGATATCGACACCATTACTTTGCAGTCTCTCATAACCGCTGAAAACAGGTGCGGCATCTGTTCCTACATTCTCATAGTAATACAGATAACCACTTTCCATTCCTGCAATAAAGTCTTTCTTGCCATCCCCGTTCAAGTCATACACATCCGGCATGCAACTTTGTACCTGCATATCAGACCCGGAATTCTGAAGAAAAGTGTAATTTGTAAACACATGGGAAGAAGTGGTTCCCGAATTCAGGTAGATCCTGGTTTTTCTGGAGCCACCGTAATAACCGTCACCTACCACAATATCCAGCAAGCCGTCATTATTCCAGTCAACTACAACCGGGGCAGAGTTGTATCCTGTATCGATGATGGTTCCGTTTGCAGTAATTTTTCCCTCTGCTGTCAAGTCATTGATCCCTGGTCCAGTCCGTCTGAAGTAATGGATATAGCCGTATCTTTCGCCAACTACAATGTCGAGCATCCCATCATTGTTAAAATCCACAACCTGTGGATCTGTTGCGCCAGTGCATCAACCATAACCTAAAGCAATCGCAGTATTGTCAGCTTGCAAATTGGAATAACTGCCGAATTGAGGGCTTGAATCGCTTCCTGTGTTGGTGTAAAGCCGAAGGCGTCCCCATGAGTAAACACCCAGTACAAGATCTTTCTTGCCATCACCATTCCAGTCGGCAACGGCTGCGTCAGAGCAAATCACATCGATCTGTCCACCGGTAGCGTTAATCCGCTGTCCAGTCAAAAAATCAGGTGCAGTAGCGAAGACCAGGGTCGAAAAAAGAACTGCTAGAAGAAACTTCAACATAATACCTCCTGTATATATTCCTACCGTCAACATATAGATTGCATTCAGAGGAGGAGCATACATCAACCCATAATCATTCTTTTTCAGAAGACTGGCTCTGTTTGATATGCAGCACTATACTCTGATTCTACATAGGTATCTATCTATATATATATTCTTTTCAAGAAACAATACCACAGCAGGATGATTTCATGAAACGTTTACTACTTACTCTTCTTCTTTTTGTTAGCAATCTCTCTTCCAGTAGCGGTTACTCAAACCGACTGATCCTCGGGTTCATGGGTGATAGGGCCTGTAACAAACAGGGAAAGCAGCTTTCACTCCTCCACTCGAATCAATTTCGCAGATGGAGGCCTCAAGCTTCTTAAGATCGTGTTACCGGATATTGCTTCGCATTCCATTGGCAGCAATATAGATGAATCCATCACAGTTTTTGCAGCATACATGGACGGTGATGGAGATGTGATCCGGGAAAGTGCGGAGTTTTGCGACAACTACCGTTATTGTTGAATTTCTTTCCGTCTCAGAGAAAAGCTGTGTTTTTCTTTATTCCAGCCCGGAGCTTAGCTGAACAAGAAGTTTGTCCAGTTCTTTTTTTCTGGTCCAGGCATCTGCCAGGGGATGGCGACTTATAATTCCGTTCTGAACACCCACCATACAGGGAGCTGCATCATCAAAGAGAGCCTTAACCGCGCCGTAGCCCAGTTTTGTAGCGAGCATTCTGTCTGACGCAGTGGGGCAGCCTCCCCGCTGAACATGACCCAGAACAGTTACGCGACTTTTCATTCCTGAGTGAGCTTCGATCTTTTTAGCTATTTCGTAAGCATTGCCTTCTTCGTCACCTTCAGCCACTACAAGAATGCTTGAAGTTCTACCCTTCTCATATCTGCTCTGCAGCTTTCTACAGATCTCAGGGATATCAGTTTTTGTCTCGGGAATAAGAATTTCCTCGGCTCCGGCTCCAATTCCTACCTCAAGTGCTATAAAACCCGCGTGCCTGCCCATGACTTCCACAATAAATAGACGATCGTGAGCGGCGGCGGTGTCTCTGACCTTATCGATAGCTTCCAGGGCAGTGTTCACTGCTGTATCAAATCCGATGGTGAAGTCACTTCCCCATATGTCATTGTCTATTGTTGCGGGAATTCCAACGACTCTGATACCGTGCTCCCGGTGGAGATCGTTAGCTCCCCGGAAACTTCCATCCCCGCCAAATACTACCAGGCCATCAATCCTTCTTTTTTCCAGGTTCTCAGCAGCCTTGATCCGGCCTTCAACTGTTCTGAATTCTTCACTTCTGGCAGAATGAAGAATAGTACCGCCTCTTTGAAGAATATTACTGACATCGGTGGAACACATTGGGTACAGATCGTCTTCGATCAACCCCTGGTATCCCCGATTCACCCCGAATACGGAAAGGCCACCGGTGAGTGCTACCCTCACCGTGGCCCTTATTCCGGCGTTCATTCCAGGGGCGTCTCCACCACTGGTCAGAACTGCAATTGCTTTCAAGCGTCTTTACTCTCCGCTTTTAGCTGGAGAGTCAACAAGCTCGAGAATAACAGCTTCAGCAGCGTCTCCGTGACGGGGGCCAAGCTTTATTATCCGGGTATATCCGCCTGGCCTGTCCGCATAGCGGGGGCCAAGTACATTAAATAACTTCTTCACCGGGGCAGAGCCGTAAACCATACCAGCAACAAGTCTGCGTGAGTGAACAGTATCTTTCTTACCCTTAGTTATTATTCTCTCGGCAAGACTTCTAGTCGCCTTGGCTCTGGCATGACTGGTAACAATTCTTTCCTCAAGGAAAAGAGATGTTACCAGGTTGCGGAGCATCCTGACTCTGGCGTCTTTTCTTCTGCCCAGCTTGGGAGTTGTTTTCCTGTGGCGCATCGAAACTCCCGATCCTTTCTATATTGCCAGTGAGCGTCCGTGAGACTCCAGTAGTTCCTTGACTACATCAAGAGATGCAGCCCCGAAATTACGAAGCCCAAGAAGCTCAGCAGCAGTCTTGGTTGCCAGCTGATCAATAGTGGCAATGCCACCGGCTGACAGTATCTTTACATACCTTTTGGAGAGATCAGTATCGGCAAGATCCACATCCTCTGCTGCGGGTTCATCCACAACAACCGGTGCTTCTTCCATAGCCTCTTCGTCTGTCTCTACCTCTACTGTATCCGAAACTGGTTCCTCAAGGCCTATGCCGAGAATCATTTCGAAATGCCTCATGAGGATCCTGGTAGCACTCTCAAGAGCATCCCTGGGAGAAATGCTTCCATCGGTAATTACTTCGATATTGAGCTTGTCATAATCGGTTCTGTCACCAACACGGGCGCTCTCAACTTCAAAGTTAACTTTTTTAACAGGGCAGAACCAGGAGTCAACAAGAATGGTACCGATCTCGCGGCCCTTTCCTGAATTGTACCACTCGTCCTGAGTAATAAATCCTTTGCCCCGCTCAACATCAACAACGATGTCGAGTTCTCCACTCTCCTCCGTGATCTCTGCAATAAGCAGATCAGGATTGGAAATGGTGACATCTTCCGGACATTCAAACGATTCAGCAGTATACACACCGGGCTTATCAGCCTTGAGCAAAAGTTGAATTGTTTCGTCACCATCGTAATTGACAGAGAGAGATTTCACATTAAGGATAATGTCCGGTACATCTTCGAGTACACCGGTAAGTACACTGAACTCGTGCTCAGCACCCTTGATCGAAACAGAAACCGGTGCTGCTCCTTCAAGAGACGAGAGCATCACTCTGCGAAGAGCGGTTCCAAGCGTTCTGCCAAAACCTCTTTCAAGAGCAGTAACAGTCATTCTACCGTAGACATCAGTGAGTGTATCATTGTCCCACTCGATAACATCCGGCAGATGAAGTTTCATGAATTCCATCGTATCCCCCTGAACGCTGAAGTTTTCAGTTACTTGCCTCTGCGTCTCTTGTTAGGCCTGCATCCGTTGTGAGGTATCCTGGTGATATCCTTCACGCCGGTTACTTCAAGGTCTGTTGACTGAAGAGCGCGAACAGCTGCTTCTCTTCCAGAACCAGGTCCTCTGACCCATACTTCAACTTTTTTCAGTCCGGCTTCAAGAGCTTTTTCTGCTGCCTGTACAGAAGCTTGGCTGGCTGCAAAAGCAGTACTTTTTCTTGTTCCGCGAACACCAGTGGTACCACCGCTGGCCCATGTGATCACATTGCCATTCTTATCTGAGATTGTGATAACAGTGTTGTTAAAAGAAGATTTGATGTGGGCCACACCGTGTATATCAGCAACCTTGGCTATCTTTTTCGTAACTCTACGCGCTTTTCCTTTTGGCATGACTCACCTACTTCCTTTTTCCATGCCCACGCTTCGGACCTTTTCTTGTCCTGGCGTTGGTGTGTGTACGCTGACCTCTCACCGGAAGGTTCTTTCTGTGTCTGAGCCCGCGATAACAACCGATATCCATCAGTCGCTTGCGGTTCATGTTAACCTCGGTCCTGAGAGTACCTTCAACTGTGTATCCATCTTCAATAACTTTACGGAGAGCCGCAACATCGGTCTCCGTAAGGGTATCTGTGCTTCTCTCAAAAGGAATTCCCGCTTTAGTAAGGATCTCCTTTGAAGAAGTCATGCCTATACCGTGAATGTATGGGAGCGCGTATACAACCATCTTGTTACGCGGCAGATCCACACCTGCTATTCTCGCCACTTGTTACCTCCGTTAATGCCGCGAAGCGGCTATCCCTGTCTCTGCTTGTGACGAGGATTGCGGGAACATATAACGAATACTCGTCCCTCTCTCCGTACAATTCGACAGTATTCGCAAATCTTCTTTACTGAACTGCGTACTTTCATCGCTTTTACCTCACTTATACCTGTAAGTGATCCGTCCTCTGGTCAGATCATATGGAGACAGTTCAACTGTCACCCTGTCGCCGATCAGAATACGAATGTAGTGCATCCTCATCTTGCCTGACACATGACAGAGAACAACATGGCCCTCCGGCTTATCAAGCTCAACGCGACACATGCTGTTGGGAAGGGTTTCTAGAACCGTTCCGTCAACAACTATGCCCTGTTCTTTCGCCATCTTGTCCTTTCCATCCGGTCAAGGAAGTGCAAATATCTTTATAAAAGACTATGCCGTCAATACTTCCGGATTACTGCCGACAATCATAATAGTGTTTTCCGCGTGGGCAGAAATACTACCATCTTCAGTGACAACAGTCCACCCGTCCTGCAATACCCGGATTCCGGCTGCTCCGGCGTTTACCATAGGCTCTATGGCCAGTAAAAGACCATTACTGAGCTTCATGCCTCTTCCCGCTTTTCCGTAGTTGGGAACCTGCGGTCTTTCGTGAAGCTTCTTACCTATCCCGTGACCCACCAGCTGGTGTACCACTGTAAACCCGTTAGCCTCCACATAGGTCTGTACAGCATGTCCGATATCTCCAATACAGTTACCCTGCACAGCAGCAGCTATACCCCGATTCCTCGACTCATAAGTCACTTCAACAAGTCTTCTGGCCTCAGGGGAAATGCTTCCAACCATAATTGTGTCAGCAGCATCACCATGGTAACCGTTTTTGTAGGCACCGACATCGATACTTACTATATCTCCGTCCTTTACTACTCTTTCAGCGGATGGAATGCCATGCACAACTTCGCAGTTAAGTGAAACACAAACTGCTGCAGGATAGCCATTGTAATTGAGGAAGGAGGGAACTGCACCCTCTGCCCTCAGGATATCCCTTCCAAGTGCATTGATCTCCGCCGTGGTAACACCCGGTCGTATGAACTGTGCCAGCTCCGTAAGAACCTTCCTTACGATCCTGCACGATTCCCTCACCGCTTCTACATCTCTTTTAAGAGAAACTATTCCCATTCCTGAAGCGCCTTTGCTATTTTGCGTGTAACTTCAGCAGAGGAACCTGTTCCATCCACTCTGATAATTCGTTCAGAGTAGTAATGGAGCAGCGGCTCGGTTTGCTTCCGGTAAACATCAAACCGATGATGGATCACCGCTGGGGCATCATCAGCTCTTCTGTAATTCTCTACTTTATCCTGCCTCTGGGTGCGCCTGAGAGTAAGCCTTTCTTCGGCTACTTCTATGGGAACATCCAGAAACAGTGCGCAGGTCAGTTTCGTACCCAGATTATCCAGGTGTAAATCAAACATCTTGGCCTGTGCAACATTACGCGGGTAGCCGTCAACCAGAAATCTGTTCAACCCTTCAATAGCTTTGAACAGAACGTAGTTGGCAGTGATATCATCCACCAGGCTACCCGCAGCAATTGTATCCCCGATCCTCCGGCCAATACGAGTGCCATCCAGAACCTTGGCCCTGAACAACTCTCCCGTTGAGATATGTGTCAGACTGTAACCCGTTGACAGTGCAGCTGCCTGAGTTCCTTTGCCTGACCCTGGAGAACCGAAGAATGCTATTCTCATCGTCTTCCGCGAATCCTTCCCTTAGAGAGGAATCCGTCATAGTGTCTCATAAGAAGGTGGGTCTCTATCTGTCTGAGTGTTTCAAGAGCAACACCTACAACAATTAGAAGACTGGTTCCACCGAACATGAAGTTAAGACCCACATAACGCATCATCAACATGGGAAGTACTGCTACAGCAGCAAGGAAAAGTGCTCCTGGCAGAGTAACTCTTACCAGCACCTTCTCTATGTACTTTGCTGTACTCTTTCCCGGCTTGCGGCCTGGAATGAATCCACCCTGCTTCTTCATGTTGTCTGCCAGGTCCTGCGGATTGAAAACCATAGCAGTGTACACATAGGCAAACAGTATGATGAGTGTTGTATAAATCGTTATGTAGAGTGCTCCACCCGGTGCCATCCATGTATTTACCCAACCCGAGATATCACTGTTCGGGAAGAACATGGCAAGAGTGGATGGAAACATCATGAAAGACTGGGCAAAGATCACAGGAATAACACCAGCAGTGTTCAATCTGAGCGGTATATGAGTGCTCTGGCCTCCATAAACCTTTCTTCCCCTGACCTGTTTCGCATACGACACAGGAATTCTTCTTTGTGCCTCAGTCATTATCACAACAAACGTGACCACTGCGAACATAAACGCGATCAGGAAGATTCCAGTGATAAAACTGGTCTGCTGAAGAACGAATATATCCTGGTACAATGTACCTATGTCAGAAGGAATTCTGCCTACAATACCTGCGAAGATGATAAGGCTTATGCCGTTACCAATACCGCGCTCGCCGATACGCTCTCCCAGCCACATCACAAAGATGGTTCCGGTAACAAGAGTGATAACGGTCTGTATTGTAAATGCTATGCCCGGGTTGGGAACCACTCCGGGAATCT
>JAGLQD010000091.1 GCA_023136985.1 Candidatus Sabulitectum sp.
AGTATCTGCAACATCAACGGTGACATTACCGTTGAAGGGTGGGATTCTGATCAAGTAGAAGTGGTGTACATCATTACCTGCGATGACCAGGAAGAGATGGATGCAATTGATGTTCTTTGCGACCTGTCCAATGGTATTGAGTGTGAAGTTGAATACCATGAGGACTGGGATGAAAATCACAGCGGGGAAGTTGTATTTCTGGTAAAAGTACCGGAGAATCTTGCCCTTGATTACGAATTAATCGATGTTAACGGAGATGTATCAATGTCTTCCGCAAGCGGCACTCTTTGCATTGAGGTTGTAAACGGAGACATCACAGCTACAGATTTTGACGGGAAAGCCGTTCTTGAGCTGGTAAACGGTTCAGTTACGGCATCTGGTATTCCTGAACTGGATGAGATTGGTATTGTTAATGGAGATATCACATGCTTTGTAAGCGAGCTTAACAACGATCTTTCTCTCTCCGGGGTGAACGGTGAGATCACTGTTGATCTTGCCGCAACAGCAAGGGTTGAAATCGAGACTATCCACGGTGATATTGATGTTTCTGATGGTTTCAATGCGCGGATTGAAGAGAAAATTGTTGGAGCTTCAGCAACCTTTGGAGAAGGAGAGCACTTGATCGAAATTTCCACAGTCTCCGGTGACATAGAAATAAATGACTGAGCGAACCCCCTGAATCAGTCAAAGGGCGGCGCTGTCTTTCAGCGTCGCCCTTACTGTTTAGCATAACAAAGCTCCCATTCAGAATCCCTGGTAGCCATTCGAAAATAGGCAATGCCTATTGATCCCGAAGAATCCATTGCTGCGTAAGAATGCATGGTGATGTATGCGGATCCAGAGTTTCGGTGCCCCAGTTATCAGCTGTGTCTTTCCACTGATGGGTTAAACCTGAGCAGAACTTGTAGTAGAAGAGGTGAGTGTTGTACTATTGAAAGAGCCCTTGTGGCGATCTCAGAACGAAGAAAGGGAGCTGGCGAACCAGCTCCCCTTAAAGAAATGCCTGTGGATTCTACTAGAATGAGCTCTTGATAACTGCCCAGGTACTAGGTGTCAGGGCCTCCTCGGTGGCAATAACTTCAAGGTCGTCCCAGTAGATGGAACTTCCACCATCGCTGAACAGGTCTACAGCACCAAACTGGTAGATACCGCTGGTTGGGCTCCACTGAACAGTTTCAAGGAGGGCACCGTTGTAGTAAATGCTCTGGGAGTCTCCAGCAAGATCGATCTCTACCTTAACTTCGACCCACTGGTCGTAAACGATTCCAGTTGTTGAAGTACCCTCAACTGTGGCTACTACACCAGCATCGGAATCGAATGACATGTTAAGTGCCCAGTCGCTGTCCGGACCCATGTAAACAGTAAGAAGGATGAAATACTGCTTGCCTGTTGAGCCTGTAGGAATGTAATTCCATGCTGTGATTGTAGCTTCACCGGACATGATGTTGAATTCCTGTACCATGTCAGAAGTAGGCTCGATCTCAAGAGAGTGAGGAGCGCTCTGTGACTGTCCACCATAAACGTAACCATCATATGCAGGGTTGTTATCCCAGCAGAACCAGCCACCCTGACCGTTGAGTCCTGAGCCGGAATCGTAAGAATCAAAGTTTTCGGTCCATGTAAAATCAGCAGAAGCCACTGAAGCAAGAAGCAGAACCATAGTAATCAAAAGATACTTCATCATTTTCCTTCCGTTATTCAAACAATCAAACACACAGCCTTTCATAGCCCAATGGCTTCTACCAGTCAAGTGCTTTGAAGCAGGTTGAAGTGTTATAGATAGGGGTAAAAAACAAAATCAGGGGGGACATGCAGAACATGGACTGGTCGGAGAATCATCTGAAAAGAATGATAGTCGAGCAGAGAAAGCATATGTGGCGCGATGATACAATTGAAATGTACTCTCGCTGGATGAAGCTCACGCAGGGAATGACAGTTGTAGATGTGGGATGTGGTCTGGGTTATCTGGGCTGGACATTCTGGAAGTATTTTGGGCACAAAGGTCGTTATTTCGGTCTTGATCAGTCATTCGGCCTTATTGATGAAGCGTACTCCATCAGCGACACATGGTCACAAGGCGGTGTTGCATCGTTCCAGCAGGGAGATGCCTATAAACTGCCCTACCCCGATGATTTTGCCGACTGGACAATGTGTCAGACTCTGCTGATGCATCTTGAATACCCGGAGAAGGCACTGAAAGAGATGATCCGGGTGACTAAACCCGGCGGTTTGATCATGTGTAATGAACCGGACAACCTGTCTGCATCCATGATGGTTGTGGACTTCTCGGAAAACAGCGTTACTGATGATTACACTCTTCAGCACCATCGTATGATGATCACATGGGCACGGGGAAGAAAAAAACTGGGATTCGGAGATTTTGCAATCGCAGTGAAGATTCCTATGATGATGCGTGACCTGGGGTTGATTGAGATTGACTCAAGGTGTAACGATACATGCAACTTTGTTCAGCCTCCATACGAGACTTCCCGGCAGAAATACCGGATCGAGATGGCAAAGAAGTATCTTGAGGAAGACGAAGAAGGAGACGAGAGAAACAGACGGGAGTTCAAAGAGTACTTCCTTGCCGGAGGAGGCTCCTTGTCCTCATACTACAGGTATATGAAGAAAGCTGATGTTCTAAAAGAGGAGTACAAGAAGATGCACAGGCAGAATATTGAAAACGGAACTTGGTATCGCGCGTGGGGTGCAAGCTCCTTTTTCTGTATAAAGGGGAGAAAAGAACTATGATCTTTTATGGAGTTACTGCAGTTCTTCTCATAGCGTCATTTTTTGCAGACAAAAAAAAGACATTGAAAGCCTTGAAGATATCCTGGAAGAAGTTTACTACAATTCTTCCAATGTTTATCGTAATGCTTGTGCTTGTTTCCGTTTCACTTTACATGATGCCTCAAGAGATTATCAGTGAATACCTTGGAGAGAAAGATCTTTTGAAAGGCATGGGGATTGCCGTGACAGTAGGGTCGATAGCTCTTATGCCGGGCTTCATTGTGTATCCCCTTTGCGGGATTCTCCGGGAGCAGGGTGTGCCGTACATGGTATTATCAGGGTTTACTACATCGCTTATGATGGTCGGATTGCTGACTCTTCCCATTGAGAAAGCATATTTTGGTTTGAAAACGGCTCTTATCCGAAATGGCCTGGGTCTTCTAATCGCCATGATTGTTGCATTCATCACAGGATTGATTTTTATGGAGGTTGCATTGTGAAGGCAAAATTTCCTGTGATCCTTATTCTGGCTTATGCGGTCTTCGTTGTTATTTCTCTGATCTCCGGGTATCAGCCGGGTAAGGATATTGGTTCAAACTTTCTTTCGTTCACCCTTTCCATGCTTAAGATTCTGCCAGCAGCTTTCATTCTAATCGGCCTGTTTCAAGTATGGATCAGCAAAAAGAGGGTAGAGAAACATCTGGGTGAGGATTCCTCTGTAATGAGTTTCGTCTGGGTACTGCTTCTTGCTGGAACAACTGTTGGTGGTCTTTATGTAGCATTCCCGGTGGCCTGGGCTCTTTATGAAAAAGGAGCAAGATTGCAGGTGGTGCTGGCTTACATCGGGTTTGCCGCTGTTTGTCGAATTCCCATGATAATATTTGAAGCCTCATTTATGGGAGTGAAATTCACCATGGTCCGTTTGCTTGTTTCAATTCCCCTGGTTGTTGTTTCTTCGGTGTTCTTAGGCAGGTATCTTACTGCAAAAGACTGGAGAATGACATCTCCGGAGTAGTTTGCATGGTGAGAAGCGCTTTCTTGTGCCTGTACACAATTCCGGGAGGTTGTGACAAAGAATGAGTACATTCAGGCAAAAGTTTGCAGCTGTTTTCAGACCATCTGATCTGCCTGCAAAGACCCGCACGTTTATGGAGAATGAAGGGCTTGTCCTCGCAGCCGAAAGGCTCAGAATTACCGTTGCGTATCATAGACTTAAAGCACCGGGAAGGAATTTTCGTCACAAACGGGAGACAGTGTGGGGATCGCTTGCAATATCAGAGAAACGGATGGTTGGTTATGCTTTCAAGAAAAGAATCATTCACTTGCCGTTTGATGAACCACAAGCAAAAAGCATCATATTTTCATGTGTGAACAGCAAGGTTCTTGTTATGGCCTTTGACCCTGCAGTATTTAATCCGAAACAGAGTGGCAGTATGGAGATCAGATATCACTTTTCCAGAGCCCTGGAAGCCTATAAGATCATCATGGATCTTACAGGTTAAACAATCGGGGCCGGGCAGATGTTTCTTCTGCCGCATTTGCCACAGAACATCCCTATCCAGATCCCGTCAAAGTACTCTTCCAGTTCCTGTATCTCATGTGGATCTTTGGTGATCACGCCGCATTCAAAATTTCTATTCTTTTCTGACTTTGCCCCGATTCCCGCACCTGTAAGGTTAGCACTGCCGGTGTAGGCCATGCGGTTATCCATTATAACTATTTTTGAATGAACCCTGGGGCAGAGCTGCATTTCGAATCCATCACCATTGTGCAACTCCGTGAGTTCAGACAAAGTATTTCTAAACGGAGCTGACGGTCTGGCTCCGTGAAGAATTCGTATGTTGACACCTTTTCTCTGGAGTTTCTCAAAGTGGCGCAGAAGGGGAAGGCTGCCACGGTTTCTCCCTGGTACATGCAGATCCTTAACATTTGCCGTCGCGATCCATATCCTGCTGTCGGCCTTCAGCATGCCGTCCTCCACAACGCTGATGTAATGGGCTCTGTCAGTTATCAGCTTCATTTTGCGGCTTTTTTAGCCTCCTTGTAGAGAGATTTTCTCTGCTTTGCAATGGTCGAGGTAACTTCATACCTGGAAAGCCCTGCACTTGAAGCGTAGTTCTGAAGAAGAGTTTTCTCTGTGTCATCAATCCTGCCGTCAGCCAGGGACATTCTTACCATGGCCTTGAGAACTTCCTGGGCTTCCCCGGTGTTGGCCGGTCTGGGAAGCTGTGCGTCAGGCTGGGTTACCGAGTTGATAATGGTGGACAGGTGTTCAGCAGATATGCCTCTGTGTCCTGCAAAAGAACTGAGCATGTCCATTTCCTTGCTGTCCAGTTCCCCATCAGCGTACATGGTAGTAGCCATGGCCATTAGAAGAATATCAGCAGAGACATTTGAAGTGCCTGATATGGGAGATACTCCAGCTGAATTGATTCGTGATGTGCTGAAGGGGCCGATTGAGTCAAGAACCCATGCTCCACTGCCGTCGTTAAGCGGTCTCCCGCAGTATTCGCATGCTCCGTTGTCGCCTCCGGTGTTTGGAGCTCCACATCCCGGGCAGTGAGCACTGTTCAGCTGGGTTTCTGCAAGAGTAGTTACTCCGTGTTTCCGAAGCAGGGTGAATATCTGCGGCCTGATAGTTTTCGGTCCGCCGCTTTTTATCTTGCCGGAATAGTCTACCCACTGATTAGCAGCAGACCATTTCACCATGACCTGGACACGGTCAAAGTCGCTTCCCTGCGTAATGCTCTGTACCTCCACTGCGCCCACAGCTGCATCTCCGAAGAAAAGATGGGTTTTCTCATCACGGACATTCTCAAGACTTTCCTCGAGAGAATTCGAATATTTTTCAGTGGACATCTTTCTTACTGGATTGGCACTGTTGTCGAAGTAGCTCTTGATGTATCTCCAGAAGATCACTGAAGCAGTGTCTTCAATTGTCTGAAGATTGAAGCCCGGATCCGTTTCTACCATTGCATCATATCCAGGTACTGCTGAGGGGTTTGTTGCAGTGCTCCACTCAATCGACTGAGTGATCTCGCTGAGTACCCAGTCATACTCACCGCTGGTAATTACAGCATCACAGTAAAGACATTTACCGGAATCAGAGAGTTCAAGATGAGCCCCGCAGTTAGGGCAGACACCTTCAACAAGCCCTTTGCCCGCAAGGGTTTGAACTCCTGGTTTTCTGAGAAAGCTCCAGTATTCAACAAAGGTTCCAGAGTAGTTGTCCCGGATTTTTTTACCGGTCTCAAGATTGATATCGGTATCCCTGGCCTTGGCTGTGATCTTCATGTGCATCGAATCGAAGTGGGAATCGCTTTCAATAGAGACTATTTCCGTGCCAAGAACCTGAACATTCTCCATCTTGTTTCTTATGCCCTGTTTCTTCTGCATGTCTATCTGTAGAGAAAATCTTTCATTAACGCCATCGCTTATAAATCTTCTGACCTTTGACAGGTCCTGGTCAGACCATGCCTGCTGTATCTCCAGAAAAGCGGCATTTGTTTTCTGAATAAAAGCAGCGGAAGTAAACTGAGGGTCTCGTTGTTTGATCTTTGCCAGGGCAGTCTGAGTTGCAACAGCATCCTGTCTTTGATTCAGATTGTGATTGCCTGCCTGCTGTATTGTACTGTATTGCTTTTTCAGCCTCTTTTTCTTAACAATGATAGATACCACTATAATTATGATCACAAGTGGAATTCCTATGGCGGGCTGTTCAATGCAAAGCCTTAAAAGGAGATAAACAATGATCCCAAGTCCGTCACCACCACCGGATGAACCACCTGATCTGCTACCCCCATAGCTTTGGCCTCCGCCTGCCCTTGCCAGCGCAACTCCCGCAGTGGATACAAGTAAAATCAGCAGAAAAATTGCAAACGGGGAGAATCTGTTTCTGAAACCCATGCCGAACCTCCATGTGGTGCGTATATTCTTTTGTTGTATTTACCAGTGTAGTCTATCTATTGAGAGAAGCCATGTCCATATTAGATATTCAGGATAAGATCGCGAATATGCCAGGGGTGATCACTGTTGTTGTAAATGACGGTACCAGACCATCTCCATGTATGTTACTTGCAGACTTGCGGCCTGTACTCACCGGCAGAGTTAGATTTCTTTTTGCTACTGGAACTCACAGGCCTGTATCTGCTCAAGAAGAAAGACTGATCCTTGGTGATGAATATGCGGGAAAGGTTGTTGCAGAAAGCAACATGTGTGACCATGGAGGTCATGTTCACATTGGCGACACCACCCGTGGAACAGAAGTAGAGATTCACCCGTGGTTGCTTGAAGGGCCTGTTCTTGCTTTGAACTCGGTGGAGCCTCACTATTTTGCAGGGTTTACAGGTGGCCGTAAATCATTTCTTCCAGGAACCACTTCGCGAAAGACAGTTGTGCAGAATCATTTCCTGGCCTGCCTGGAAGACGCGATTGTAGGTAAACTCTCCGGGAATCCGGTACACGAGGACATGATGGAGGGAGCGGCATTGCTTGCTGAACGAACTGAGATAATTATGGTTAACGGGGTTTTTGGAAGTGACAAAGTCTTTTGCGGATCCTATGACACTTCTTTTTACAAGGCTGTAGAGCTGGCGGAGTCCCAGTGTGGCGTCGTAGTAAAAAGACCATATTCTTCTTTGG
>JAGLQD010000092.1 GCA_023136985.1 Candidatus Sabulitectum sp.
GTCAGGCCTGGTAAGAGTCTGGAGATAAGTCTTTATCAGGCAATTAAAGCGGTTTTCTTGTGGGAAAAGGCAGTGGAAGACGGAGGAGTACTGGTTCTTGACGCAGAATGCAGTGAAGGGCTTGGCGCAAGGCAGATGGAGAGCATTCTTCTTGCTTCCAGCGGTTCTTTTGAAGCACCGGGTTCGGCAGAAGAGTATTCTCTGGGTGATCATGCAGTTATTCGTCTGCAAAAGATCAGGAGCAGGATCGATCTAACCTTTAGAACTGAAATTGATATGGAGAGGTTCGGATTTTCCACCCTTGCATATTCCTGTGAAACAACAATAGAGAATGCTGGTTTTTCTTTTCCAGTCATAGGAGGAACAGATGCATAACACTTTCAGAAGACGAATGGCATTTGTTCTTTTTGCAAGTATCGTGATCTGGGTGTTCTTATGGTACTCGCATGATCTGGTCAACAAGCTGAACCAGTCCAATAAGAAGGACTGCGAAACTATTGCATGGCTCTGGGCAGGGGTTCAATATCCCTTTAGTATTATCGGTGATGAAGCCGGGATAATGTCTTGTACTGTTTGCGGCTATCCCCATGAGAGGGTTGACCTTTCGGTAGAGAGAAGTTTACTTTTATGCCCGATCTGCTCAGACTCAACTGTTTTTATTCATACTGCTCGACTGCTTCCCGCTGAGAGAGAAGAGGTAATTAATTTTACTCGGAGACTTTTTGGAGATCTGGTTAACAGGCTCGATTTCCCCACAATTTTTGCTGACCTGGATAACAATCCGCAGATTGCCGATGGTGAGGTTGTTGATGGATTCCCCAGAGAGAGGATACATGAGCTTCGTAAAAGAATGGATCTGCTAGCGGAACAGAATGAACCGATACCGATTATTGCAAAAGGGGACACAATTGGTCATCTGTTTTACGGCACCTCCATATTAGATGCTGAAATGAGATTGATTCCTTTTGTGGAGCTTGGTCTGCTGCTTCTTATTGCTGCAGTGGTGTTCATGTTCCTGAGGTCGGAGATCTCCAGAGACAAGGATCTGTCATGGGTGGGGTTTGCCAGAGAGACTGCACATCAGATAAGCACTCCTCTTTCCTCACTTATGGGGTGGATCGAACTGTTGAAGGATGATCCTGAGCTTTCCGGTAATCCTGAGCTCGAAGAAGCGCTTATACACATGGATGCTGATGTCAACAGGCTTAACAGCATAGCACAGAGATACGGGCAGATGGGCAGACGACCCAGACTGAAGCCTATAAGCATCGAAAAGACCGTTTCTGAGGTCGTTGATTATTTCAATGCAAGAAAGGGTCTTCTTGGCACCGGTGTGACCCTTGAAATTGAACAGAGCGCGGATGAACACATAATCAACGGAAACTCTGTCCTGCTCGGCTGGGTTCTGGAGAATCTGATCAAGAATGCAGTTTCTTCCTGTGCAAGCTGCCTGGAGGGTGGAAAGATAATTGTGAGTTGTGAGTTTACCCACCTCGGAGCAACAGAGATCGAGATCAGAGTTTCCGATCAGGGACGGGGTATTCCATACAGCGATCAGGGAAGGATATTCCAGCCTGGTTTTACCACCAGGAAAGGTGGATGGGGGCTGGGGCTTTCTCTGGCCAGACGAATAGTTGAGGAGTATCACAACGGTTCTATCCGGCTTCTTTCCAGCACTCCTGATGTGGGCACAGTCTTCAGTATCCTTCTTCCTCTGAAAGGTGGGGATGATCAATGATAACCATACTATGGGTTGATGATGAGATAGATCATC
>JAGLQD010000093.1 GCA_023136985.1 Candidatus Sabulitectum sp.
GGTCTGCTGTGTCCAGAGCGCCAAGATCCGAGAAAAGGTAAACCTGTGTTGCTGTTTCACCAAGAGAGAGTTCAGGCGACAGAATGCCCCATGCCCCTGCCCTCCAGGAATCTTTGACGTAACCTCTCAGGGTGCCGTAGCCCCCAAGGCGGGTAACCATTGAAGGCAGCCAGTCTCCACTCATTATTCCACCTGCTCTGGCTGTTATTCCCATACCGAACATGCCTTTGAAGATAGTGTAGTTCATCTCTGTCTCTGCTCTGGTAAGAAGGTAGGTAGAGTCAGGACCTGCAGCACTGCCGGCCTCAGTTATCAGTTCACCGATAAAGCCTTCCCTGCCCTGCGCAGTGCTTGATGTATAGTCAATCCTTATTCCTGCTGAGCCATATCTGAAGCTTTCATCCGGCTGGTTGACAGGATAGCTCTTCCAGGTGCCGGCGCCACCTGATACATCAATATTTCCAAGGCTGAGAATTACTTCGCTGGACCATTCTCTGATAACGCTGCCACTGTCCGGTACCTGTTGTTCAATTTCAAACTGAACTGAAAGCGGAGAACCCATTATCCACGGTTCTCTGTACATTCCTGCTGCGTCCACACCTCCCCATTCAACTGCTGATGCCGCCAGCTCAAGCCTGCGCCCTGTGCCGAAGATGCTTGTGAATACCACCTCTCCGCCGCCGGTAAATCCTCCAGTGCTTGAGAAATCCAGATCACCTGCAAACCATCCTGCAGGAGCCTCCTCCACAGGGACCAGAAGAGTGATGTTGCCCCCTGGACCCAGAGCTGCGGTCACCGGTCCTGCGGACTGGATGAACGGGTATCTCTGAAGCGCTGCAAGCCACTCCTGGACCGGCTCCGCTGTGTAGAGGTCTCCCGGTCGCAGAGTCAACTCTCTAAGAAGAATTGTGTGGATGGTTCTTACAGAATCCGGGAATCTGATCTCTTCAAGGCTGGCATGTCTGCCGGGAACAGTGTTAATTGTCAGCGTGTCCTCAGCAGAGAAGTACATGACAACTGCCGCAAAGGGATAACCACTCCGCAGATACCAGCTGAGAGCCTCATCTCTTACTTCTGTTATCAGTGAGTCGCTAACTTCAATCTCAGACTGTACCGGGGGAAATGGAGGGGCCCCGGTTATCTTCACCACCGCAGACGCAAGCAGAGCTGTTATAAGTAAATATGTCATCAGAAGTTCACCGTACCCTCAATACCGCCACGCTGGGTCCAGGGGCTCGCAGCGGCTTTTCTGCCCCAGTAGAAAAGGGTAACATTAAACCACCTGTTGATGTTTCTTCCAACAGACAATCGGGGCTCAAGTGTCCAGCCTCTTTCTCTCCCGTCAAAGAACCACGATGGGATGATCTCATCTCCAGGCATATACCAGCTTGTGAAGCTGCCTGAAGCTCTCCAGCCACCACCGTTCATTGAAACATGAGGTTCAAACCCCCAGTTGTAAGCACTCAGGTTGCTATCTCTCTCCTGTCTCTTCTCCCCTGAGACCTTTATGCCTGCGTCCAGCCCGAATTCCGTGATGAATGTTGGGTCGGCACTGCCTCCAACCTCATCAGTCTCTCTTACTCCGTACAGGGCTCTCCTCCGGAATGCTGTCATGGCGGTAACTTCTGCTTCCAGCCAATCATCCAGTTTAAAGAAAGGAATGACCTCCAGCTTTCTGAAAGACTCTCTTGTACTGCCCACTCCGCTGTAATCTTCAATCTGATCAGAAGCTGATACCCTTACAGTCAGCCGGGAAAGAACGGTTTGCTCCCAGGTAAGATAGGGTGCAAGTGATGCTCTCCATCCCCCTGGCGAACTGACATCAAAAGCTCCAGCAAGGGTGTAGGTTTTAAGCCTGTCTTCGGCATCTGATGCTGAGAGTTTAAAGGTGCCGTCCATTCCAGCTGTGTTTGCAGAATCCGACCATGTGAACCCGCCATCAAGGGAACTCTCAAGAACTCTTGTTTCACCCTGCCCGGGCATATAGGTCTGCCGGTAGTCTCCAGAGGGGTCAGGATAGTACTCACCGGTCTCAGGATCGTAACTGAAGTCACCGTTTCCAGCACCAACCCAGGTGTAGACTATATCCATCAGTTTTGAGAAGTAACCGCCTGCGGTATACTGACTGTAGATCCAAAATCCGCCGACTCGTCCGGAGTAGCCTGCTTTCACCGCGTCAGAGCTGGTGGAGCCACCACCCTCGAACCACCCAGTGGAATGCTGTATGCTGCTGTTTGCATTCCATGAGACTCCGGTACCTCTGGTTGCAAAACCAAGCCTTAAAGTTCTGTCCGGGTGGGTTATGCCAATTCTTCTGTCTATCTCTCCCCCGGCCGTTGCAGTTGATTCCCAACTGCCTGTTTCAAACCTGACTCCTGTATCGGACGTGACCAGCCCACCAGAGAGGCTGTCTGCCCAGCTGTCTCCTGAATAGGTAGAATTCATGAATGGTGTTACGGAATTCAATTGAACTTCAACATCCATACGGATCTCACCGCGCCTGCCACCGATAAGCAATTCTGAACCGGTTCTGGAAAGAGCGTTCACTGAGATTGAGGCCTGAAGCTTTCCATTGAACGGCGTGTATCCAATTCCAGCAATGGTTGAAGTGCCACCCTCTTCAAGAAATCTTTCTCCTGCGGAAAAAAGAAGCCTGTCTCCACCCAGGTCTCCAAATACAAAGCTGTCGCGACCCTTCCAGCCCGGGGGTAATCCCCATTTTTCTATATCTGAATCGGAATCCATGTCGTCCGGTGCATTGAATCCATCAGACACATATCTACCGCTGAGGTTCATCTGAGGGCCTGATTCCCAGGGAACAACTGCAACCTCTCCCCCGGACATAGTACCCTCTCTGGTGGTAGCTTCACTGTTAAAGAGATTTCCCTGCCAGCTGGAAAAATTTGTGAATATGCTGTAATTCTCTAATACTCCGGAAGCGCCGCTTACTGTTGTACCCAACAGATCAATTGAGTTTGGTATGGATATGTACTTTCTGGCAAAATGGGTTCCCTGATTCTCTCCCGCCCAGACATAACCTCCTGTGGCAGAATCGTAGATGTAGTCTCCTTTTTCACTGCTGTTGTCATCAGGCGGTCTCTGGAATTGCACACTCCAGTCTCCCAGCATAAGACCTGTGTATATGTACCTGGAAAGGCTGTCCAGGGTGTAACTGCCGTTGTTGTCACCAACATAGATGCCACCGTCTATCCAGGCGTCAGAGGGGTTCTCTCCGGCATTGCTTAGTGCCTCCTCAACGTCGTCGGTCATTATAAAACCCAGAGGCACGCCGGTGTTGTCTCCCCTGGAAAACCATGTAAAACCTGTAGATACATTTTCGAAAGGCTGGAAAGTGGTCTCAAATCTGCCGAGGTCTTTTCGAAAACCATCGCCCTCTCTGTACCAGGATATCTCTACTCTCTGATCCCGTCTGATCAGCCTTCTTGTGGTAAAGGTGATGAGACCGGCTGCATAGTCAATTTCATAGTCAGACCCGGATCCCCGCTGTATTCGTTCACCGTCAAGAAAGACCCGCTCACTGCCTGAAGTCACTGAACCTCCCGGTGCGAATGTATACGGTCCCTGAAGCCCTTCTTCTGTTAGGAAAACTGCCTTCTGCCTCTCACTGCCTGTGGTTCCGTAGCCAGCTGAAAGATCGAATATGTCAGAAGGAATAACTTCAGCGCTGAAACCGCTTACCTCTGTTCGCCATGAGACAGGTCCCATGCTTTCCCAGTCCAGATCACCCATCTCGGCATTCCATGTTCCTCCGTCAACTGCAATGTAAACCTTGTCCAGCTCAGAGAG
>JAGLQD010000094.1 GCA_023136985.1 Candidatus Sabulitectum sp.
AAACCCCCAGAGGAAGATCCCTGTCTGTTATCCTTCCGTTAACGGTAATACCCGGTGCGAGCATTCCTTCTATGGAGAGTTCTGTTCCCTGTGATATGCCTCCACCGGAACCAAGAGATACTCCCAGTCTTTTTGATCCCGATATGTAGAACCCTTCGGGAATCGGATTGTAGCCTCCGTAAAAGGTCGGTAACTGGAAAGATTCTCCCCTTTCCAGCTGCTGAATATCAAGCTTTGATACAGGTGAGACTGACAATGCAAGAGTGTCTGCGAAAATAACTACCGTATCTCCCTGTGAAGGAACCGGGTGCAGCAGCAACCCTACAGACGGGCCACGGGATGTGAGTGTCGCAAAAAGTGTATCACCATGAACTACGGCTGTTATTGACCGGGGATCAAGCCATGGGCAACTTCCGGGAAGCGGGATGTATTCCACCCCTGAGCTTACCACTGTTACAATGTAAGAGAACAGGGAAAGCAGCAGAGCAGTAGAGATCATTCAAGAACCAGAGGTGCAACATTTCCCCATAGAATTACTGTTTCCTCGTCAGGTGAAGCAGAAACCCGGGACCAGGGAATATCTGTGAGTATGATCTCTCCCTGAAATATCTGCAGTACACCATCTTTCAGTAGCAGAATCCCTTCCGGGGAAAAGCAGGCTGATCCGTGATTCGCAATTCTTTCCGGGGTCTCCCCTGCTTCAACAAGAAAAACTCCTGCAGGTCCACTGACGATCACCTGCCCGGCCCGCATGCTGCTGAACCTTGAATCTCTGTCTGCACAATTCCTTGCAATAACATCGCCATCAGTTGAGATAACACAACCACTGGCGTTATCAATTGTCCAGATGGTCAGGCCGGAAAAAAGAACATCGCCTGAGCTGGGAATGTCCATCTGCTCCACCAGAACATCATCACGGTCAAACCTGCATAATGCTCCGGGGCTCTGAAATGAAACCGCCCATCTTCCAGTTGGTGATACCGCAATTCCAGTGGGCAAACCGGCTACACCGGTTTCAAACCGGCTTTGCAAGCCATCAGATTCAACCCTTATAACTGCAGGGTCAGAAGCAGGAAGCAGCCAGACTGTGCCGGCTGCATCTATCTCAATGTCGATAAGTTCAATATCCGGAAAAGCGTAAGCCAGTGTGAGCAGTGTACTAACGAACCACAGCAACACGGCCGGTTTCCGTTCTGGAGCCCTGCTGAAAACGATAGAAGTAAATCCCTGAGGCAAGCTCGGAAGCACCGGCATACGCAATAACAGTTTCCCCGGAAGAGGCGGACAGAGTTACAGTTTCAACATGAACAGCTGCCTGGTCAAAGAATGACAGAACAACTGCTTCTCCTGTTGAAGTAAACTGAAAATACAAGTCACCAAGACAGGGGTTGGGAAAAACAGCGAAGTTGCTGCTGCCTCCTATGCTGCCTGCAGCCACATTCATATCCAGACCTGCAAAGCTGTTGCACATAAGCATCAGAGTCCCGGAATTCTCAAGACTCACAGCCACATCAAAAGAGCTGCCGGTATCCAGTTCAGTTACCGTAGTGCCGTTAAAAATGAACGCCTCAAGATTGCCGATCCCACTACCCTCGGCTCTGAGACTGCCGATGAGACCATCTTCTATTTTGTAGTAGTTGCCCTGATACCCTGTAACATCATGCCACGGATCACTCCATGGGGTATCGCTGATTATACCGGTATAGTCCATTCCCGTTCTGTTGCCTCCAGTGTCATAATCTGCCATTTTAAAGCTGCTCCAGCCGTAGCCCAGAGAGTAGTCATCAATAAAACAGGAGAGCATCCACCTGGAAAGAATTTCCTCCATATCAGCTGTTTCACCTGTGGCGGATTCAATGGCATGGATAACACCCTCTATGCCCTTGTTGGTTCCATGCATACTGTTCCAGATGAAATCCGCACCACCGTAATTCTCGAAAAGATAAGAGAAGAAAAGATAACCTGCTCCATAGCCTGCTATATACCTGTACATATCGGTGTAATCTGTCCATTTTATGGGAGATACACCTTTCATCTCTATAAAAGTTTTAACCTGAAAAGCCGGGTAGCCGCACAGGAAAGTACCCGCTTGAGCCTGATTCTCCAGTACCCACAGTTCCTCTCCGCTGAAGGGCTTGATGCCGTACTGAATAAGATGAACCAGTTCATGGCTGGCAGTGTAGGTGGCATCCTCCACGCCGGCGGGGTTACAGTCGATGTAGAGCATTTCTACTTCGTTAGAGTGACCACCGTAGTAATTCCGGGCTTCCCACTCGGTAAACATATTGTAGGGGCTGAAATACCCGGCGATGTACCAGTCCTGAACACCGGGTTCGTGACCGTCTCTTATGTCCAGGATCAAGTAGTAGACCCTGGGGTCATCATCCATGAGATCAGGAATATCTCCGAAATACTTTGCATCGGTTGCAGTAATACCTTCAGGCCCTTCCAGGGCAGCAGAAAGTGAATCCACATGGCTCTGGTCAAAGTGGCCCCATTGGGTGTCCTCTACAAAAATGTAAGAAAGCTCACCTGAGAACCTGCAGGTAGCACTTGTAAGGTAAAACATCGGGTAGAGACCACTCTCGTCAATTGCCCAGAAGTTCACCACATCGCCGATCTCATGAGGTCCATCTCTTCCTGCAAGAGATCCCGTAGGCAGGTTTACCGGGTCATGCCTCAAGTCCATCTGCTGGATCTCCGGGAAGTAAAAAGTTCCATCAATGCCAAGAGGTCCTGTACCGAGAAGCACCGAAATCAGTATGAATATTGTCATTAGAATCTCGCTCCAACTGTGAATCTTACAGATGAAAAGTCAGCACTTTCCGGGAAATCTATCGCAGTGTAAATTCCCGGCTCCGAAGGGTCAAGAAGAGATGCATCGATGGCACTCACTACCCTGTTCACAACGGCGAAAGCTGCCACATAAGCCGTTCTTCTGAACCATTCGCGGCTTTCCCTCAGGGCATCATCGTAGTTTTCTCTGGCGCCTGCACTGGACCAGTCCCACCCGTCGGCACCAAACCGGCTGTGGTTGTCGAAGTAGTTCTGCTGGGCTTCCGGGTCATCGGGGTAGTAATATCTTGCAAGACTGCGAATGTAGTCATTGTACTCGCTGCTGCTGGAGAAATCACCAATATCATCCTGGAAATCTCTGTCGCGAAACGAAGCATCAATACCCGCCTGTTCCATTGCAAGATTTCTGTAATCATCCCTGTTGAATATGCCCTGCAGGTAGGATACTCCAACTCCAGTCCATATTGAAGCTTCAAGACCCATGAAGATAGTGCCTCTTGTGGAGTGTCCAGCATGAAACTGACCCCAGCCAGGCAGTACAACAGACCTTAGAACGGTTCCCTTGTCGGCTCCCAGAAGAACCGTGGAGAAAAGAAGGAACAACACGATTGTTTTTTTCATATCAGTTCACCACCGCAGCATGGAAGAGTGCTTCTGCAGTCTCTCCCGATGAAGTCAATTCAAGACAGACATAGTAAACGCCAGGTGCCAGATTGTCTGTTCTCCACTCTACTTCCCATGGGACTCTGCCCGGGGCATCTCCGTGGTAATCAGCAACCAGCTCTCCTGCTACATTCAAAACTCGTATTCTGTACTGTGCATCACGGCCTGGAACAAAACGGATCTGCCCGGTTCCCTGAGTAACAGGGTTCGGCCAGACAAAGAAAGTATCTTCATTTAAAAGGCTCTGTGATGAAGCTATAGATGGCAGATGCTCCAGAGGCCAGCACCGTTCCCCGCCTCTGTCCATTCCGGTATTCCAGCCATCAGATTCAAAACCGGTGAAGAAAGCACCCAAAACCCCGCCTGCGGTAATAGACATTAT
>JAGLQD010000095.1 GCA_023136985.1 Candidatus Sabulitectum sp.
GCCATGGAGAAACAGATGCGTGCCGAGCGTGAAAAGCGAGCGGAGATAGCTCATTCTGAGGGAGAGCGTCAGTCAAAGATCAACCGGGCTGAGGGTGGTCGTCAGGAGATGATCTCCATGTCTGAAGGTGAGAAGATGAAGAGGATCAATGAAGCTGAAGGTCGTGCCTTAGAGATAGAAAGAGTGGCCCAGGCCACGGCTTTTGGTATTCGTGAGATCGCCTCTGCCATTAAAGAACCCGGCGGGGAGAATGCAGTTTCTCTGCGCATCGCCGAGCAGTGGATAGGCGAGTTCGGAAAGCTTGCTAAAGTTAACAACACAATGATCATTCCAACGAATATTGCTGACATCAGTGGAACTGTTGCAAGTCTTACAAAAGTAATGAAGAACAGCTAACTCAACTCATTTTGGAGGATGTACAAATGGCCGACGACAGAAATGCTCCCTTTTCAACCGGTGGATTTTTCCTTGTTCAGCTGGCGATGATCATTCCATTCGTAAATATCATTCTTCTCCTGGTGTTTGCCTTTTCCGGATCCATGAATGTTAATCTTCAGAATTACAGCAAAGCCATACTTATCTGGATACTGATAGGTATAGGCATTACTCTGATCGTTGGGGTAATAGGTGCTATTGCCGCAGGAGGAATCGGAGTCTGGCTTGAAAATGTGAGCCAGGAATACAGGTAATCAACTATTCAAAAAGCCCCGGTTTTCCGGGGCTTTTTGTCAGGTTCTAATTGTTATCAGTCAAACCAAGATCAGACAGGATCAGATTAAGCTCATCCATATCCACAAGATGGCCACCTGAAACCTGATGAAGTTGAATATCCCATCCGTTCTCTGAAAGAAGGGCTTCCGCCATTTTCGCAGCCTCAAACGGAACACCCCGGTCGTCAGGGGAGTGTATCAGTCTTATCTGCATTGGTGTTGTTTCAGTGATCAAGTCCGGTCGAATGTACTCTTCCGCAAGCCATCCAGAGGCTGGAATAACCGCTTTGAACAGCCCTGGCTCTGAAAGACCGGTGTAAAGAGCAAGGCATCCTCCCTGGGAAAAGCCGAAAAGGTAGATATCGCTCACAGGGTATTCAAGCCTGATCTGCTTCGTGAGTTCAAGTACATAGTTGCCTGCCAGCAGCAGGCTGCGTCCCCATTCTTCTGTTCCATGATCACCCCGGTACCATGAGTAGGCATCATCACCAATCGGGTACGGAGCTTGAGGAACAACGAAAATGAAATTTGGATTGTCTATTCTTTCCCACACTCTCATGAAGTTGTCCGGTGAACTGCCAAGTCCGTGAAGACCAATAACCACAGGAACTGCTGTGGGCGGGTTAAAACCTTCGGGGAAATTAACACGGTAGTAGAATGACTCTACTGCATCGAACCAGTGAATCTCGCCCAGTTTGCTGTTCTGCTCCGCTGAAGCGTTGTTTAAGCTGTCAAGGAAAGTAGAGAACAGAGGCATTTCTCTCACGGGATCAAAATCCGGATCCCGGTTGATGTGCCCCAGGTCGGTGAAACCCGAAATGTATGCTCTTCTCAGGTAGAGAGTGGCGAGCTCTTCTTCACCCATCAGACCATAGCAGCAAGCAAGGTTGAATATGGAATTGGAACTTGAAGGATCGATTTCAAGAGCATTCAGATACTCGGTGGCTGCGCCCAGGTAATCTCCAGCCTGATATGCCTCATTTGCGGAATTCAGAGCTTCCCGGGGATCTCTGTCCAGAAAATCTCCCGCATGGACATTCATTGGATCAAGCGAGGGAAAAAGTAGAACTGCTGCAAGAAAGATCATTTGTTTTCCTTTCATATTAGAGAATGCGTCTTACACTGAATTCTGTGAAAATTATCCCTGTATTGTCAAATGCTTTTCGGTGTCTGATAGGCAATTAGAAGTTTTCAACAAAGTAATACACAAGGAATTATCATGAAAAGGAAAGGGTTTGTCAGAATTTTTTATAATGTATACAAATACTTGTATATGCTTGTGCTATAGTAAAATAAGATGATAGCGACTATTTCGTGATATACTTTGAAGATTGTATGGTCAATTTATTGACCATATTAAAAGTAAAGGATTTGAGAGGCTGTGTGCAAAACTATGGTAGACCGCTACTTTAACATTTCTCCTGCTGAATCAACCGCAGAATACGCATCTTTTGCGTAGAATGCACCTATCTGAGATGCAAATTCTTTTGTGACAACGGCTCCCCCTATCAGCACGGGAATTTTGAGATCGCTCTGTTCAAGAAGATGAATAACTTCCTCCATTCTTGTAGCGGTGGTGCTCATCAGGGCGGAAAGGGCTATCGCATCGGCATTGTGTGTTTTTACAGCTTCAACTATGTCTTCCGAAGAAATATCCTTGCCCAGATCCACAACTTGAAATCCTGCGTTGGAAAGAAAAAGAGCGACCAGATTCTTGCCGATATCGTGGATGTCTCCCCTTACTGTAGCCAGTACAATTGTTCCTTTTATGTCTTCTTTCTTTGCCTCCATATGAGGCTTTAGAATTCCCATCAAAGCCTTTGCCGCTTCAGCTCCAGCAATAAGATGGGGAAGGAACAACTTTTTCTTTGAATAGAGGCTTCCGAGTTTGTCCATGGCAGGAGCCAGGCATTCATCCACTATGGTTGAAGCCTGTTTTCCCGAGTCCAGAAGAAGATTTGCTGCAAGTTTTGCCCCGGCTGTGTCGCCTTTAAGAAGGGCTTTGCGAAGAAGTACATCATTCCCCTGAGCTTCCCCCTGCTCATCGTCTGGAATTTCAATATCTGCCGGGTCTACTCTTCCACAAAGTGCTGCGGCTCCAGAGGTGATTCCGGCAGTGGTGGGATCCAGAACATTTACGATTCCCGCATCCAGCTCTTCCACAGCCAGGTTGGCCAGGAATGCTGCGTTGATCCCTGCTCTGTGGGGAAGACCGTGTGATACATTTGATACTCCTGCAATGGTCAGGATTCCCTCTTTCTTGAACAACCTGAGAGTCTTCAGTGTGACCTGGGGGTCGGATCCGGTGGCAAGAGCTTTTACAATTGGGTCAGCGAATACTCTGTTTTTTGAGAATCCGTGTTTCTCAAGGATTGCAATTCCCTTCTTTATTACTGAAAGGCGTTCTTCCGGGGTTTCTGCCAGCCCATTCTCGTCAATGGGCAGCAGCACAGCGTATCCTCCGTGGCGCAGAAGAATATCAACCCGCTCTTCAATGTGTTCTTCAATTGCCATAAGAGAGTTGAGCAGGCAAATTCCGCCGCTTTGAACAAAAGCAGCGTTGATCTTTTCCGGGTCAGAGAGGTCAACAGAAAGTGGAGCCCCTATGCAGAGACCGGCGAATACCCTGTCTACCAGACCATCTGGAACAAGTCGCTCCAGACCAAGATTGATGTCTAGAAGATCTGCCTTTTCCTGGGCTCTGGCCATAGAGATCACATGGTCCGAGTCGCCTCTGCGAATTGCCTTTTTCAGCTCTCTTCTACCTGTGGGGTTAACAGATTCTCCCACCATGAGCATTGCTCCGCCTATGGGTACCACAGAGTCAACAGAGGTAAATGCCATAAGAGTTTCTTTTTCTACCAGCTCAATGGACCTGATACCAACAGCTCTTTTAAGGGCGGTTATGTGTTCAGGCGTTGTGCCACAGCAGCCGCCTATGATGGAGACGCCCCCCCATGCCATTTCTTCAGTAGCAGCAGCAAATTGATCAGGAGACATGTCATAATCACCGGAGCTGTTGGGCAGCCCGGCATTTGGCTCGACTGTGATATACCTGTTGGAAAATCTGGCCATTTCGTTCATAACAGGCAGCAGCCCTTCCGGGCCGATGGAGCAGTTGGCGCCAATGGCATCAACTGCAAGTTGATTTCCCAGCAGAGCAAGTGCAGTTGGGGATGTTCCAGCGCCGCTTCTTCCGTTATCAGAAAAAGTAAGGTGAGCACTGATGAACCCGTTAGGACTGGCATCTCTTGTTGCAAGAATCGCTGCCTTCAATTCCCGGGGATCAGTGAAGGTTTCAAGGAAGAACACATTGATCCCGGTATCTGCCAGTGCTCTGGTCTGCACAAGAAAGCTGTTGTAGATATCCATCCACTCACCGTCACCAGCAGGGCGTATCATTTCACCGCAGGGGCCTATGCTTGCAGCGACAATGGCTTTCCCGTCAGAGGCGGCGATCGCAGTTTCCGCAAGAGCCTGGTTCGCCTGAATGGTTTTAGACCCGAGCTTGATCCGGCTTCCGCCGAATGTACATGCAAGTATGATGTCGCTTCCAGCATTGATGTACGATCTGTGCACAGCGGCAAGATCTTCCCGGTGCTCTGAAGCCCATATCTCGGTGGATACTCCAGCGGGCATTCCGCGGTTCATAAGCATTGTACCCATGGCGCCGTCAAGGAAAACTATTCTTTCAGCAAGCAGGTCTCTCAGTTGTTTTGCGGAATCCATCCGGTTACTCCAGTCATGCTTTTTACAGGTGTCAGCATATAGCTTTCATTACAGGTTACCCCGGAAGCGGGGAACAACTCAACAATGTTTTTCTGTATACTCAAAGGAAAGTCTCCATATCCCGGAGCGATCCTTTTTGTTGGAATCATATTTAACTCTGTGGATATTGCAGCTTGAAGCGCTTTCATATAAGACTCAACCGCAACCGAAGCAGCAGAGTCAAGCATGAACCTGTCCAGCTCAGCCGGACCATCAAGAAGCTCATCCACCTTGTTTCCAAGAGAGGTTAAGGAAATCGAAACAAGCTTGTCTATCCATATGCCCTGAAGAAAAGCAGGATGCTCTTCAGGGGTGAAGAGTACTGCGCTATACACTGCTTTTGAACTCAGCGAGGCAAGCAGATCAATCGCTTTAGCAGCTCTCTCTTCAATCTCTTTACCGGCTTTGTGCGGCGGACA
>JAGLQD010000096.1 GCA_023136985.1 Candidatus Sabulitectum sp.
ATTGAATCTGAAGGGGTTGGCAAGAAGCTTGTCGGTGCTGATTCCACCCCAGGTGCCCGGGCTTACAGTTTCAGCCCAGCTGGAAGGGAAAAAGCTGTTTGTTCCATATGCAACATCACTCTGGCGGAAAGCGAAGGGGTTGTGAGGCATGTCGATTTCCGGGGTCTGGACAGGAACAAGGTTGATACCGGAGAATGTTGTGTATTCCACATTCTCAATAGTAACTACTGCACTGGTACCAAAGGGAATTGCAAACATCTGGCCTACATTAGGGACTTCCGGAAGGCCAATCTCTGTCTGAGAATAAACTCCTGGAAGGTTAATGCTGTCCCAGGCTGTGCCTCCTGCAACGGTTTTGCCCAGCCAGAAACCGGGAACGGTAATCTCAACAATAACATGGCTGTCATGGGACTCAACCAGGGTCACAGAACCTTTTTCGCCAGGCTGTCCACCTAGTGACTGCCAGTCAAAGTCGCCCTGAAAAGCGAATGAAGCCGCAGCGAAAACCATGGCTAAAAGAAAAGTCATCTTCATGTTCGGGTATCTCCTCTCGAAATTTGTGCGCGGGAAAACGCTGTTTCTCAAGCTAATCGTGAAGCAATAATCATTCTAAAGGTAATGTAAGTCAATGGAAAGAGTTGACCTTAGGCACCGTACTTAGGATATTGGCCGTGAACAGAAAGGAGTTTAGAAGATGAAAAAAGCAGTTTTTACAGTTTTGCTGGTGATTACATTTGCCATGGCGGGTCCCAGGGTTGGCGGCCGTATTGGTTACACAACATCAGAAGATCCATTTACAGGGTTGAATACTGATGGTGCTATCTTTGGAGGGCAGCTTACTCTGCCCATTATGCCTGTTCTGGGCATCGAGATAAGTGGTACCTACACCAGCACTGAGTCTGATGTCTCCATGGAAAGCTATCTGGCCAATTACCTTGAGGATGAATATGGATTCTCCTACAGTGGTGATGTAGACGATCTATACAGTTACGTGGAGAACGAGCTCGGATGGAGCCTGCCTGCGGAAGCAGACATGTTCAAGGATTACACAGCTACTTATCACAACCTTGGTCTTGCTGGAATACTGAAGGCAGACATTCCAATGGGAGGCTCCCCTTTTACTCCATATGTTGGTGGAGGAGGAGGAGTTCATTTTGTTGTGAGTGACGCTGATGCCATGCTTGCCATGATCCAGCAGCAAACTGGTGAACCGGCAATTGATCCATACGATCACATTTTTCCATCTGCAGAGGGTGTTCTGGGTCTGACTTTCAAGCCAATGGGTGCGCCTGTTTCCATGTTTGGAGAAGTGAGACTTTCCAAACCGTTCGGCGACGACGCTGGTGATGCCATAGTTACCTATTTCGGCGGAGCCAACCTGGGCTTCTAAGAGACTGTTCCTTTAAGCGTCCCCTTTAACGGGGGCGCTTTTTAATTACCTCGCAGAACTGATCCCATATACCGGGAGCGG
>JAGLQD010000097.1 GCA_023136985.1 Candidatus Sabulitectum sp.
AACATTACCTGTGGCTCAGCGATTTCTTGCAATCTGTCCATTGCCTGCCCCAATGTGGGCGATATGTGTCCTACAATTAATCCCAGGCCGGATGATTTTCTTAAGGATTTCCTGAAAGAACGTTGGGGAGTAGAGGATCTGATGGAATTGGCTGGTGTTATAGATCCGTCAGAAATAGAAATGGTTATAGAGCGGCTTCCTGATAATATGAAAAAGCCATTGCAGAAGATGTTCAGAAAATTTGAGAGAAGCAATTCTCGATGAGCCTGATCAATACAACTATCAGGCAGGAGGCGCGCATCGCGCGTCTCCAGCCATACATCACCTTTCGGAATGAACCGTTTGGTGGTCTTGTTTTTAATCCGTACCTTGGAGTTGAGGAAGAGCTTGACCCGCAGGCAACATATGCCACAGGAATGATTGAGCGCGGTAATGCAATAGGTGACATAACCATGGCATTGCAAAGCAAATTCGGGATTGATGTGAAAGCAGCAGATATCTGTCTGGGTCAAGTGATTGAACTGCTGAAGAGAATGTATGCCCTGAACCTCACCGACGAGATTAATACTGATCGACCTCGCTTGCATGATTCTCCAGACTTCGGTTCCGATCCTCCACCTTACATCTTGCCGAAAAGCGTAATCTGGGAAGTGACATACCGATGCAACATGCGTTGTCCCCACTGCCTTACTGCATCTGGCGATCCAATCAGCGGTGAACTGGATACACAACAGGCTCTGGAATTGATAAATGGTTTGGCCAGGGACAAGATTCTCTACCTCTCTCTCTCTGGTGGTGAACCTTTTGTACGGCCGGATATACTGACTCTGCTGCAAGCAATCTCTCAAACAAATATGCGCCTGGATGTTGCAACCAATGGTCTGATGATTCCTGATGAGGTTTATGCGTCACTGGAAGAATTGGATCTCTTTCAGGTACAGGTGAGCATTGATGGCATCGGGGAAGCTCATGACAGCTTTAGAGGGGTAGCTGGTTCATATACAAAGGCTCTGCACACAGTTAAGAAACTCCGCGAATGCGGGGTATCAGTTTCATTGGGTACAACAGTGACTCCTGGAAATGTTGATTACCTGGATGATCTTATCGATCTGGCATTGTCTCTAGGGTGTAGCGGATACAAAGCTATCCCATTTATTTCAGCAGGACGCGGCCACAATTTTGCTGATCGCCTGACACTAAATTCGGCGCAGCATGAAAAGTTTTGTCGAGTGATTGAGCGTCGCAGTCAGGAACTGGAAGGGTGCCTTCGAGTAGTCACTGAGACAAGCTATTCGTTTTTGCTGAAACCTCCTCCCAAGGGGTATAGAGCCGGGAAAATGGGTTGTAGTGCTGGACATGACCTTCTGACGATTGGGGCCGATGGAACAGTTTATCCCTGTCCATTTTTTCACGATTTGCCTGTGGGAAAATGGGATGGTTCGTCGCTCATGGGGGTTTGGTGGAATAATCCAGTACTGAATCGTTTGCGGCGGTTTAATCTCTCAGATATGGCTCAATCCTGTCAAGATTGTGAGTATGCCACGATTTTGTGTCGCGGTGGTTGTCGTGCTGCTGCTTACATGAGTACTGGGGATCTGGCAGGAAAGGATCCGACTTGCTTTAAAAAGTACTCCCATCCGCCAGGTATACTCAAAGAATCTGCCATATTCGAAAACTGCAACGCAGAGGTAGAACCGGAAATGGAAGGTGTAAGCCTGTAAAAAGAAAGAGATGAGCGGGAGGGGCAGAGAATTTATTTTCTTTTTATCTGCCCCTTTTTACTGCGCCCGATATTTGTCGGGCATCAAAGGTTAAATCTTAAGAAATCCGGATGTTGTCAATAATTAAATAATCCAAATCAGTAATACCTGAACTGAGCGATTCCAGCTATTATGTCAACCAAAAATACTGGCGCTCCGGTTTGACGATTTGCTATTCTATTTTTGTAATCTCTTCAATAGTGAAGTACACATCATAAAGTTTTGAGTCTGCAGATCGCCAGAGTAATTCGGAAATCTCTGTATCCATAGATCTCAGATAGATGAAGATGGTCATTTTGCGTTTGTCATTTATTGAAGAAATACCGTTCTCCCAGCCCCAAATCCCTGTGATTTCAAACCTGTTGGAGTCGGAATTTGTCCAGTTACCCTCAACTGCTCTACCACTGAGGCCAGTAGGGGCCAGGTAGAAACTTCCATCATCCAGGAGCAAATAAGTGGAAGAACCGTCAGTTGAAGGCAAACTGACCTTCCTCATCAATAATCTCAATTATTGAGGGTAATTCTGCTTCAATACTCGTAGCAGCAAGAAGTGCAAGAATGACTGTTATTACAAAAAGCATAATTCACTCCAAATCTGTTTTGACCATCATCAAGTATACATTGATCTGAGTTATTTATTCCCTGCAATGTTTACCCCCGGAGGTTGTCCGGGGGCTAAAACGAATCAGACCTGAAAAAATTACCTGATGAAAGCTACAGTTCTGCTTGTAGTAAAACTGTTTGCTGTTTCAAGTTTGAGGATATAGATCACGCATTTTAAGGGGTGAGTACTCCATAGCCGTTTTGTACTTCAACGGAGTCAGTCTTTCGTCTATAGAGAAGAAGCTCATACTTGCAGATCCCTCTATTGAAGATGAGTGAAAGCATATGGTTCCAAGTGCAGGGGACAGAGCGGTGAAGTTAGGTGTTGCAATTGTTCCAGTAGCAAAAATACTGTAGTTAAATATGAACAATTCAAGAATCCTTTTCAAATGTGTTCATTATCAATTCTTTCAACTGTGAGATTGTGTCCTTTTGGAAAACTTCCGCTACTGTGAATAACGACTTATGTGCAGTGCTTTGCGGAATAGTCTTGACATATGTGCAAAGCGTTGCATAATAGTTATTATGAAACGATATCTTGAAGAACGAATTGTAGCTGATCTGAAGAAGAAAATGGTGCTTCTTACCGGGCCCAGGCAGGTGGGGAAGACTTATCTTTCAAAGCAGATTGCAGGGGAATATTTCAATCGGTCCTGTTACTTGAATTTCGATAACAGTATTGATGCAAGAGTGATTGTGGAGCAGAGCTGGCCGGGTGATGTTGATTTACTCATTCTGGATGAGTTACACAAGATGTCAGGTTGGAAACAGTACCTTAAGGGCGTATATGATACTAAGCCATCTGAACGCGCCCTGCTGGTTACAGGCAGTTCCAGGATGGATACTTTCAGGCAGGCAGGGGAATCCCTTGCCGAGCGTTACTTCCATTACAGATTGTGGCCGCTATCTGTGGCAGAGTTGAAGAGTAGATTCAAGCCCCGGGAGGCATTCAGCCTTCTTCAGAAATACGGAGGCTTTCCAGAGCCATTTCTAAGCGGCGATGCAATATATGCTAACCGCTGGAGATCACAGTACTTTACAGATCTTGTCAGGGAAGATATTCTGGAGTTCGGCAGGCTTCAGGAGATCCGAGCTATGCGGGTTCTGCTTGAACTGTTAAGAAAACGAGTTGGGTCTCCACTGTCTTATACCTCTATTGCTGAAGATCTGCAGGTTGCGCCCAATACAGTACGGAGGTATGTGGAGATTCTTGAAGCTCTTCACATTGTTTTCCTTGTTCGGCCTCATCACGCGAATATTGCAAGAGCAATTATGAAGATGCCCAAGCTATACTTTTATGAATCCGGCTATGTGCAGGGCGATGAAGGAGTTATCGTCGAGAATGTCGCAGCAATATGCTTAAGAAAACATGCAGATTTCAGATCCGATGTTTCAGGTGATAAGGTTGAACTTTGTTACATCCGTACCAGGGAAAAGCACGAAGTGGATTTTGCAGTAATCTGTAATGATCAGCCCGAAGTGTTGATTGAGGTGAAGACTGCCAGTACAAAAGTTACACCAAGTTTGAAACTACTGGGAGAAAAGCTGCCGGGAGTGAAAAGGGTACATCTTGTAAGAGACCTGCGACTAGAGCAGGATAAGGACGGTATTCTTGTAAGAAATCTGGCCCAGTGGCTTGCAGACATTGATGCCATGCACTCTTAAAGGTTTCCGATTGTCGTCAGCTCTCTTTCTTTCCAGGTTTTTTCAAATCAGCAACCTTTTATTCGTCCCAGTCCGGGTACTGAGAAGGAGATTCTCCCTTCTTCACAATGATTGCTGGAAGTGATTTTTCCTGTGTACTGGATTCACCCTCAAATGTTAGTTCATGCCACCATTCATCACCCCAGTCGAAGAGGTAGTAAAACTTCTGTTTTTCCCTGAGCCATAAAGAGCCAAGTGTAGCCTCAGTAGAGTTACCCTCTTCACTGAATGGTGCCATGACATCTTCCCCAGGGGGAAAGAATGCTCTGGATTTCATTATTACCTGCTTGGATTTTGTGGCTTTATTCGGGAAGAAAAATGTATACAGGTGCTCCTCTTCCCGGTCAAAGGCACGGAAAATTGCTTCATGGAGATCATCCAGTGTCTGATCTTCACTGATGGCTATTTTCCTGTAGATCCTCTTGTTACCAATCAGGGCTACTTTTACCTGTAACACTTTTCCATTTGATTTTGCTTGTGCTGCAGTCTGTTTTCGGGTACTGTGATTTCTTGCTGGAGTTTTTCCGGTAAGAACGGAATTACAGAACTCTTCGCTGATATTCTCTAGTGGTTCAAGTTCATCCTCCTCTTCCCGTACCGGGAAGGGCAATTTCTTGATACCCATCTCATAAATAATGTCATAAAGCTTATCGCCCTCTGGAATGGATAAATACCTGGGCTTGCTGCCCATTTCAATTATTTTCTTTAAAAGAATACCGGGAACAGAAAGTTCCATTCTGCGCAGCGAACCCTCCGGAGCGATGAGTTCATGTGCCGCATAACCTGTATCCTCATCAACAACCAGCAACAAGTAAGCAATCGCTAGTCGTTCGCCAGGTTGCCCGAGGCTTCCCGGAAACAGAAATAGACTGGCTTGAGTGCCTTTTGTGCTGGCTGGAAGCTTCCAGAGTTTTTTCAGAAGCTTGCTGTCCAGTTCGAACTTGTCTTTTAGTTCGGGCGAGGGAGGGATGTTTTCAACGGAATCTACCCACTGACCCATAAAATATGTCCTGTAAAGGCACTTCATATTGCTTGAGTCCAGGTCATGAAACTGCTTCGTTTCTTTCCTGCGATATACTTCAAGTGCTTGTTCGAGGTATTCTGTGAGCATGATTGCTTCATTATCGTCTAACTGTTCAGGAATGTAACCTGGAGTATGTGACATGAAAACTGGGAATCCAGGACTATTCTTCCCTATGTCGGTGATTGCAGAATCGAAATCAGGAAATGCTTCCGGTGGGAACTCGCCTGGATCTTCAAAGATCAGAGAAAACATTTTCAATTCCAGCATACTGTGCTGCTGGTTCAATCGTCTCATTCGGTGAAGAGCGGTTTCTCCTCTGTAAACCAATATCCCGAAGACCTCACCAAGCTGGCCGATTGTCTGGATGTAGCCAGTTTCCCCGATACAGGATAGATTAACACCGAACACAAGATCACCGGGCACAGCTTCCCAGGGGTTGATCTCTGTAATTTCTCTGGCAAGCTGAAACAGCTTTTCCAGTTGAGTTTTCGAGGGTTCAAAATTGATCACAGCTGCTCCAGGTGTCTTCTGTTCTTTTCAACGATCTGCTCGATACCTGCAAGGGTCTGCTTGTTGGCAGAGCCTTCAATGGCTTTTACAGCGATGTCCTGTACTTTGCCGTACGCTTTTTCCAGCCTTTCATTGATCTCTGCCAGTTGTTTGGCTTGTTCCGTAACAGTACCCTGGAGGGATTCAATCTTCATCTGAAGCACATTACTCTTACCCTCGGCTTCTACTTTAATGAAAGCTTCGCTCTTTTCTGCGATCTCA
>JAGLQD010000098.1 GCA_023136985.1 Candidatus Sabulitectum sp.
CAAGTTCTTTTGGGAAAGCCGTAACTTTTTCCTCAAGATCCTTCATGTGCTTTTCTCTTTCTGCTACACCGGTTTCCCGGTCATGCAGATCTTTCTCTTTTTCCTTGACGGATTTCTCAAAGTCTTCCTTATCAAGAGCCAGTTGCTTCTCTTGTTTTTCCTTTTCATCCGTCAACTGGTTTCTGGCCAGATCCTGTTCTCTATTGAAATTGTACTCAAATTCTTCCTTTTGCCGCTGACGCAGCTTTTTCTCCTGCTCGTTTTTCTCTTTGGTGGATTCCTGAGCCGCTTGTTTTTCTTTGTTCCACTGGATGCGCGTTGATTGAATATCATCATTGAGCAGCTGCTTCCTGGCATTCATTTCAATATCAAACGCTTCTTTTTTTCTGGACATTTCGGTTTCGTACTCTAACTTCTTCTGATTCTGGGCTCCGATTAATGCCGCCAGTGCATGAGCTGATCTTTCTATTTCAAAGATTTCTTTAAGTTCGCTATCTTTTATTACGATGGCTTCCTGTATCTTCTTGTACTTCTCGGTTTCCACTTCAATATTCTCAGAGATTTGCGTAAGTGATTTGCTCATCTCCACTCGCAAGTCATTTATTTCCGTCAGTATACTTTTCTCGGCAACGGCATCGGCAACCTTTACCACTTCTACCGCCTTTTTCTTTTCAAGTATTACTTCGGGTTTAAGCTCGCTCTGGGCCTTGGCTTCCAATTGATCCACCAGGTCATTGTAGGCTTCAATTATCTCTTTCTTGGTATTGGACATTGAAACATCGACATCTGTTTTATTTTTTGCAACCATGGCGAACCTCTCTGACTCGGTTAGCGGACTATTTTGGATAGTTCAATGATTCCAGTTTACGGATAGAAACATAACACAAACACAAGCTGTCGGTCTGATTAAGGTGCTGATTCTTTGCAGCAGCATGGATGTTTTCTCGTGGGTGTGTTCAGTGACACAGAGAGGTTGAAGAACTATTGGGAAGAGCTATACTTTTTGTGACACAGATTACTTCAGAAGAGACCTAGTGCTTTGTACACCTTAATGTTTCGATATAATGCGCTGCTATCCTGAGTTCCAGCAAGGCACTGGTGTATGCGCATAGCACCGCTATGTAATTAAACCAGTAACGATGCTGGGGCTAAGGAGAGCAAGCAGGATGCGAAAGTTTAGGGTAAACAGAGTACTAGTGAGCGTGATTCACAATGGGCTTCTGGAGCAGACGATCCACAGAGGCAAGTTTGAATTCAAGCGGATTTGAAGAGAAAGCGCCAGAGCCAGAAATCGAGTGCGTCCCGGCGTTAGCCGGAATACAGCGCTATTTAATAATAATATGCTTGAATTGTGGCCGTCTATGTGGTCATGCCTATGCTGCATTTTCGATCATGTTCCTGTACAACTGTCCATCTCATGCCTTGACGAACTGCCAGTTTTACTGAATACCCATTTTTAGGAGATAACCAGAGTGGCAACTTTGTCCGGATTCACCGGCAAGTTACAAACGGATTCCGGTGCAAGTTTACTCCGGATTATGCGAAAAACAGCTAATCTTCCAGAGTTACGGGATGTAGTAGTATGCTGATTCACCTGCTATATTGCTGGCGATGATTTACATGTTTGAGGTGTTTTTATGGAGGGGAGCGAAATGATCACACCAAAGGTTTCACTGTTTGCACCCTGTCATTGCGGGTCAGGCAGGAAGTACAAAAACTGTTGCTGGAAAGCTGAAAAACGGGAATACGCCAGGGGGCGGTCTGCAGCGTCAAGTGTTATTAATGATGTTTTTGCTTTTCTAAACCACGAGTATGAGTTTGATAAGGATGTCATTGTGGACACCATAATGAGTAGTGCATGTGATTGCTACAATCATGACTATGTCCTTAAGGTACTAGAAACCGCTGATGGTTTCATGACCCTGCTTTTTAATGATACCGGTGTTGCTGACTATATGATCGAGCCAGGGAAAACAGTCATAGACCTGTACCTTGAAGAGAAGAGAAATGTTCTTCATCCCATGGCTGTGGAGTTTCTTCAGGGCTGGCGAAAGTCTGGTATTTCTCTTTACAGAGTTAAGAGCGTTGACTTAAGAAAATCGCTGACAGTTACCGACCTGCTCAGTAAAAAGACAGTGACGGTTTCAGACAACGAACGGTCCGATATCCTTAACAGGGGGGATACTTTTTTTGGCAGAGTGGTAAAGACATACGAGGAGTATCTGTTCTCTCCTGTTATACTGCCGGTGCATCCTCGCGTTGTGGATGGTATCCTTGAAGAATTCAGAGAAGAGAAGGCTTCTATTCCCAGGTCAAAAACGGTTTCATGGCGCTGTTTCTTTAAAAAGAACTGGGAAATTATTCCGGAGTACTGGCTTGAAGAAGAGCTGTATCGTCATTCTGAAAGGTCTGTAAAGTTCGATACGGAAGGAGACTCTGTCAGCCATTACAGGTTTACATTTAATCTTTTCCCCGGTAACATTTTTCAGGTAAGGAAGCAGCTTCTGGATATTCCTGGGATGAAGAAGAATAGTGAAACCGAGTTTGATCTGGTTTTTGATCTCAGCAATCACAAAACCGTACAGCTTGATACACTCTCCATCGCTTCTCTCACCCTGACTGACAGTTCACTAGTAATGACTCCTGGAACAGCGAGCATTGCAGAATATGTTCTTTCTTTATTGACACTGAATCTCGAAGAGTATATCGAGGATATTGAACATGAAATACTATATAGAGACTCTGAACAAGTGGAAGGTGATCAGAATGATGAATTCACAATACCACCTCACATTGAAAAAGAGTTCTTTACAGAATTGCTGGATAGGTATTACAGAAACTGGTTTGATACGCCGATTCCTGCTTTGAACGGTCTTTCGCCCAGAGAATCAGCGAAAAGCCCTGAATCACGCAAGTATCTGACGTTACTTTTAAAGAAAATGGATTTATTGTCATTAATGGACGGAATAGTATTCTACGATTCATCATGGCTCTGGGAAGAACTCGGGCTTGAACGGGAACAGTATTAATTTTCCTTCAACAGTTAATCCGAGGAGTGACTATTCCCTGAAAATACCTTTCTTGTTAAATTTTTTCATGAGAGGTTTTAGGTCTTTGCGGTTGGAGATTGTCGCTATTGTATCGGAAATAACAGACACTTTAATGCCTCCAACAGCTTTTATACGCAGTACAGTTTCTTTATCCGGGCATTGAAGCATCACAGGATGTGATACGGAAATATGCCTGCACTGTTTGACCCAGCTTTTCAATTGTTCTTCAACATTGCCGGGTAGTGGTTTACATGAAATATCGGTGAGAGTTTGAATAATGGTAGCAGCGTTCATGCCGTTTTCAACAGCATGGAATATGCTTTCACGAGTTAGTTTGAAAAGAGTACCGACATTGATACCAACTCTTTGCGCTAGTCGCACCAGTTTGGCCTCTGCTGATGCAAAGTTGTTTAAGAACACAATTTCGAAATTTGGTTGAACTATGATGTTGGGAGAATCGTTTTCATTTGTCTGTATTGAATCCAGCTTTCCCAAAAGAAATTTGCCGTTATCGGAAAGGCTTAAAACAGTCTGGCCGCTGGCTTGATCCGTTCCGAAAGAAAAACATCCGAGCGGTAGCATAACATTGAGCATAAAGCTCATTAATCGATCCTTCCAGTAGTCAATTATCTCATTGGGAGTATCAAGAAAAATATCATAGTAGTCGTGAATAACAATCAGGGGAACGCCTGTGTGGAACAGCCTTAGAAGAGGGTTATTGTTGTTGCATTGAATGCGGATAAATGAATTCAATGAAACTGGTATGTCCCAGTCCAGAAAGGTGTTAAATGCACTAAATGCTGCACCGCGCAGATCCAGGTATTTATCTGCTCTTTGAGGCCACTCTTCCCGGTAAAGCCTTGCTGGCTCTTGTGATTTTAGAAGTGTTTTGATTGTTGCTTTGTCTTGCGAATCATGAGTGAGGATTGTTTTGCGCAAATTCGTAAGATAGTGCTTGAGTCTATTCGAATTGGATTTATCCAGCCATTTGGTGCCTCGGGGGGTGATAGAGCAGTATAGACTGCCATTAATTTGATTGACTTTCGCTAATTTTTGATTGTAAAGCTCTTTCAGCGCAAGAGGAATTCGAATGTCGGAGGGAGCTTTTACTATAGTTAATGCCAGTTGCGAAATGGGTGAAAGATTGTTTTTAAGAGTGCTTACGGATGTTGCGTACATTTCCCTGTTATTTTGTTTTAGTGGAATTGGATTTGCGGAAATCTCGATAAGAATTGTTACCATATCATCCATAAGGAATGAGGACACTGGTACAACGGCACAATCCACAGTAAATAATTCATGTTTCACTCCGTGAAGAAAATTGTGTATGGGAGGCCAGATGCCGAATTGAATTAAGCGGCTTTTCCTGTCCAGTGCCGGAAAAAGAAGCATGTAGTTTAGAAGCAGATGAATAGCCTTTCCCAGTTCATAATCGTTGTGTTTCGTACTAATCAAATCAGTGAAATACACAGGATTGCTGTTATCCATTAGTGAGCGGAGTATTTGTTTGGCAATCTCAAAATGATCAGTCGACTCGAACAGGTTCATACTTTGTTTTTCTTTTTCTGTTTTGAATCTTGCATTCCATAAATGAAGATGTGTCTCGTGAAGGAAGGACTTAATCCACATAAGTGATGAAATTTTTGATGCAATATCAATCATTTTCCAATTGTGTGACAGGTTTTCCGAAAGGGGAAGTACGGCTGATGCAAGTGAATAATTATGTCTGATGTATTTTATCAAATCATCAATTGGAGGATTATCTGAATTGAACAGGTGGTATTCATTCATGGAACAAACTGCCTGATGAAATTTCTTTCTTGACTGAACAATCTGGAGACCGGTTTTAAGCCCATAATATTTAATGAAGCCACTTTTGATAAGAGCAACACATGCAGTGGATTTCTTTTTCGGTACAATAACAGCAGGATCATTGAATTTGTCAAGGAAAAACTCACGGGATGCTGATGGTAATTGCTCCCATAATTTGTTGTACTTAATCATCATTGCCCAGTCGCAATTATAAAATTTCATAATTCATATCCTGTTTGATTTGAGTTATCAATTTCTGGAATTCTTTCCAGTGGGGTCGTTTTCGAATTCTCAGTACACAAACCAGTTGTCCATCAGACATCTGTCGAAATATAGAAGCTGGAATTACGGCCCTCTTTTCTTGAAAATTCCTTTCTTTTCCAATTTCTTTTCAAGAGCTTTGGCGAATTTCTTGTCGGATACTGCAATAACAGTGTCGGAGATATGCTCAACCTTTTCGCCCCCTGATGATTTTACCTGCAGGGCTGTTTCCCTGTCCGGGCAGGTAAAAAGTATTTTTGTAGATATGGAAACTATTCTGCACCGTGATATCCAGTTTTTTACCTGCTCTGTAACATTCGGGGGAACAGGCTTGTGTGAGAGTTCTGCCATTGTATCCAGAACATATTCTGCGTTAAGACCATGGGAAGCAGCTTTTAGAACACTACTGCTGGTAATTTTGAAAAGCGTTCCAATACCACTGCCCAGTCGTTCACAGAATTGCCCGAGTTTTACCTCGGCTGTGGGATTTTGAGTCATGAAAACAATTTCAAAGTTGGGCTGAATCAGGACAGAATCACCTGATTGCTTTGCAACAGGAAGTTTCTTCAGATTACCTGTAAAGAAAAGACCAGCATCAGAAAGAGATATTGCATAATCGTCTTCCCCACAGATCGGACTGATATTTAGCATGCCGTATGGAATAGCTTTCCTCACAATAAAACTTTGAAGTGAGTGAAGCCAGAAATGAATCATTTCCTGTTTGTCAACAATGTTATGAAATTGCCAGTCTGTTGTATTCATGTACGGTAAACCGCATTGCAGAAGAGTGAAAAGAGGATTTTCCAGAAAAACCTGTCTTTCAAAGAATGATGTTTCTGTTACCGGATGGTTTACATCAGCAAGGATTTTTAATGCACCATACAGCGAACCTGCGAGATTTGGTGTGGTGTAGGGAACACTAAACTCATCCCTGATAATCTTGATTTTTGATAGGCATTTTGAATCCAGTGGAAAACTGCTTCTGTTCAGATTGTAGAATCGTTTATGGTGGTTCCGCTGAATAAACAGCATTTCTTCAAGTCGGTGTCTTTCGGATAATTTAAGCCAGTCTCTGCCTGCTTCTTCTGCATATAGATAGTCTTTTTTTCTTCTTTTTTTTCCGTGGATACCTGCCAGATCATGGTTAGTCAGAGTCAACATCGCCATTCTTATCCGTTCTTCATCTGTGTATGTGAACAGGTGATTGCATTCAGGTGGAAGCTGGTAGAACCTTGATGATATCTCCTTGATAGATTTGGCGTATGGTTTGTTATCGCTCTGTCTTAGAGGTATGGGACTCAGTGAAGCCTCAGTGAGCATAATGGTCATATCATCAATGAGGAAGGGGGGACATGGAGTTACCTGTGTTTCTG
>JAGLQD010000099.1 GCA_023136985.1 Candidatus Sabulitectum sp.
TCAAGTTCATGTATCAGACCTATAGCTTCCACCCCGCCAACTCCACCAGGCACAGTTATATCCATTATTAGAACATCGAATTTATCCTCTGCAATTACTGCTTCTCTGTACAGTCTAAAGGCTTCAGTTCCGTCTTTTGCTGTATCAGTACGATAACCATTCTGCTGGAGAATTTCAGCCACCACCTCAAGAACAGATTCTTCATCATCCATAACCAATATTCTTGTCTGCCTCGCATATACTTCCCTGACAGAATACGTCTTCTCCTCCTGCTTCACAGCATTCTCTGAAGACGGGAGGTAGAAAATGAATACTGAGCCCTTCCCCTGCTCCGATTCTACAGTTACTCTACCCCCGTGATTCTTAACTATAGAGTAAACAACAGCAAGTCCCAGGCCGCTTCCTTTGGGCTTTGTGGTGAAAAAAGGGTCAAATATCCTGCTTTGAATCTCAACAGGAATTCCCAGGCCAGTATCTTTAACGCTTATCTTTAAGTAATGTCCCGGATCCAGTGATAATTCGTTGCCTTCACCAAGACTTTGATTGCTGGCAGTGACCTCAATTTCTCCCCGGTGGGACATGGATTGAATCGCATTGGTCACAAGATGATTTACAACCTGTCCAATTTGTGCCTCATCAATGTTAACGCTCCACAGATCCTTCGGAAGATCATAGACAAGTTTCACTTCCGAGCTAGTTGCAGCATGAGAGCCTGCCTCTCGAAGTACTCCCTGAATATCAGTAATCTTTCTTACCGGTTGACCTCCTTTTGAGAATGTTAGAAGCTGCCCGGTCAATTCGCTGGCTCGCAAAGAAGCCTTTTCTGCTTTTTCCAGCTTAACTTGAACTCTATGGTGGCCGGAAGCATACACTTTAGCCAAAGAGATATTGCCCATAACCGCTGTCATAATATTGTTGAAATCGTGGGCAAGCCCGCCAGCCAGTATGCCTAGTGATTCGAGTTTTTGGGACTTGCGGAGCTCCTCTTCCATCCTTATTTTTTCAGTA